>DAEF01000001.1 GCA_002495225.1 Methanoregulaceae archaeon UBA288
AGGCACAAGGGAAAGATCGTGATGCAGTGATGAGAGACGTCGCCGTAATCGGAATCGGATGCACGACCTTCGGGGAGAAGTGGGAGACCTCGTTTCGCGACCTCTTCCTCGAGGCGGGCGCCAAGGCGCTCGAGGACGCACAGCTCTCGGGCGAAGGGATCGACGCGCTCTACGTCGGCAACATGTCGGCCGGGCGCTTTGTCGATCAGGAGCACGTCGGTGCCCTGATCGCGGACCACGCGGGCCTGGCCTCGCGCCATATCCCGTCGACGCGGGTCGAGTCGGCCTGCTGCTCGGGCTCGCTCGCCTTCCGTCAGGCCGTGATCGCGGTCGCCTCGGGCCTCGAGGACGTCGTGGTCGCGGCCGGCGTCGAGAAGATGACAGACGTCGGGACGTCGACCTCGGTCGACGCGCTCGCGGCCGCAGCCGACCGCGAATGGGAGGGGTTCGTGGGCGCGACCTTCCCCGGGCTCTACGCGATGATCGCGACCGACTACATGCACCGCTACCCCCTGACGAGGGAGCAGCTGGCCATGGTCGCGGTCAAGAACCACTACAACGGTGCGAGGAACCCGATCGCGCAGTTCCAGACCGAGATCACGGTCGAGACCGTGCTCCGGTCGTCGCTCGTCGCGGACCCCCTTCGCCTCTTCGACTGCTCGCCGATCACGGACGGCGCGGCCGCCGTGATCCTCGCGCCGCTCGAGCGCGCCCGGGAGTTCACGGACGCGCCCGTGAAGGTCCTCGCGACGGCGCAGGCCTCGGACACGATCGCGCTCCACGATAGGCGCGACATATCGACCCTCGACGCGACGGTCGTGGCCGGCCGCCGGGCCTACGAGATGGCGCACCTCGCGCCCGCCGACATCGACCTGGTCGAGGTCCACGACTGCTTCACGATCGCCGAGATCTGCGCGATCGAGGACCTCGGGTTCTGCGTCAAGGGCGAGGCCGGAAAGCTGACCGAGGAGGGCGAGACCGCCCTCAACGGCCGGATCCCGGTCAACACCTCGGGCGGGCTGAAGGCCTGCGGCCACCCGGTCGGGGCGACCGGGATCAAGCAGGTGGCCGAGATCGTCCAGCAACTCCGCGGCGACGCGGGCCGGCGGCAGGTCGAGGGCGCCGAGATCGGGATGACCCAGAACGTCGGCGGCACCGGTGCCTCGGTCGCGGTCCACATCTTCGGGAGGGCCTAGAGATGTCGGTCCCGCGCTTCTGGCGCAAGATCCCGCAGCGCTACAACCTGATCGGCACGCAGTGTACCTCGTGCCAGAGCACCTTCTACCCGCCCCGCGCGTTCTGCCCGGACTGCCGGCGCGCGGGCGTGATCGTGCCGTACCGGTTCGAGGGGAAGGGGGAGGTCGTGACCTTCACCGTGATCCGGACGGCATCGGACGCGTTCGAGCAGCAGACCCCGTTCGTCCTCGCGATTGTCCGGCTCGACGAGGGGCCGCTCGTGACGGCCCAGGTCGTGGTCGAGGACGTGAGGGAGGCGCGCATCGGGATGCGCGTCCGGTCGGTCTTCCGCCGGATCGGGTCCGATGGGGACTCGGGCGTGATCCACTACGGGACGAAGTTCGTCCCGGACGTCCCCTATCCCGACGCGTAACCGGGGAGCGTTCGCTCCCGGTTCGCGGCTCTGCGAGCTCCCGGCCCGTGTCCTTTTCTGAAAAATTCTGAAAAAAAGGGTGAACCCGTTCAGGTCCCGGTGTTAATCAGCCCGTCGTCCAGGCCGTTTCTCTCGGTGATATGAGGATGGGCCTCTGTCCGGATCGAGGAGTTCCCCTCGATGAAGGCGTGCAGGTCCTCGGGTTTGATTCGCCAGTACTTGCCGATCTTGACGGCTTTCAGGCGCTTCTCCTTGATGTGGTTCCGGACGAGTTTCTCCCGGATCTGCAGGGTCGCGGCGACCTGCGCGACCGTCAGCAGCGGCTCGGTGATGATCTCTCCCCAGATCCGTCCGTCCGGCGAGAGCGAGACGAACTCCCTGACCCGCCGGTCCATTCCCTGATCACGTTCCTTCATCGGAGTCACCGGTGCGAACCGGGACGCTGGCAGGCCCACCATACTGATCGCACGACTCGTTCCGCCGGTCCCGGTTCCTTCACACCGTTTCGATGAAAGCTTGATCGAGTAACTATTTAGGCGTATGCAATTGTTCGCGGCCGGACGGGGCTTGGTGGCACCTCCGCGGAGCGTTTCCTCCCCGTGCGGGCCGCGTGCGCACGATACGCGGGGGGACGGAGAGTGTGAGGGGCGGGGCTTCCCCCCTCCCGGGGCGGTCTCCGAGCCCGATCGGGCAACCTGGGCACGGGGAGATCGGACGATCTCCGGGCCGGGAAGGGAGGGGGACGGCCCCGGCACCGGTCAGAGCGCGTCGGAGAGTGCGACCACGTCGGCGAAGTCTATCCGGCCGTTCCCGTTCAGATCGAACGCGACAACCGGCCGGTTCGACGCGATCCAGTCCATCCGGCCGAAGTACAGGACGACGTCCGCGAAGTCCGTCCCCCCGTTGCCGTTGAGGTCCTCGTACAGGCCGTCCCCGTCGGGATCGCGGGGCGCCTGACCCTGCCCGGGAAGCGCGGACGGCGGCGGGTAGACCGTGATCGGGCTTCCCGGTGACAGTGGGTGCGTGTCCATGTCCCAGAGCGCGACCCACATGGGATAATTCCAGTAGGAGCCGGCCTGTGCGAAGAACTCGACCGTGAACTCGCCGGGCTCGGCGTGGACGTTGACCGGGTTCTGTTCGCGCGAGACGTTCCCGTCCCCGAAGTCCCACTGCCAGTTGTACATCGGGAACGGTCGGCTCCGGTCCGAGAACCGGACCGTGAGCGGCGCGCACCCGGCGAGGGCGTCGCCGAGGCCGCGAGGCCGGGATCGCCGCCCCAGCGGTCACCCCACCCGCTCGCGTGGTTGTCGGCGAGCTGGACCGAGTCCGGCCAGACGTCCCCGTCGGGAAACACGACCCGGAGCCGGTGCCGGCCGACCGCCGGGTAGGGGATCTGGACCACCTGGGTGGTCCATGCCCCCGGCGTGGTCCAGATGGGAAAGGTCCGGGGGGAGTGCTTCGTCGACGCCGACCCCGACCCAGGTCTCCCGGCGGTCCGCCGTGACCCTGAGCAGCACCGGGATCGGGTAGTGCCCCGTATCGGCGGAGTCCACTGAGAAGTCGTAGCCGAGCCACTCGCCCGGCGCCGTGTTCACCACGAAGAACCCCTCTTCCCCGGCCCGGAGATCGACGTCGTCGTCACGGTAGGCACCCCCCCCCAGTTCCCGGGGGTCGTATCGTGGTACGCGGCGCCCTCGCCGCCGGTGCCACAGTCCTCTGCCTGGATCAGGCAGGGATAGACGGGGACGGCAACAGCGCTCGCGACCGGGCCCGCGGCATATAGGACGAAAGGGAGATCCGGAAGAGAAGCACGCCCGGGCAGGGCCCGTCGGCGGCGTGCCGCACGCACCCCGGAGCCCCGCTCGCCCGCCACACCCGTGTCATCGTACCGGAGGACGAGGAGACGGCGGCGAAATTCGTCTCTAAATAATTTTCACGAAATCAAAAGAGGAGTGAAGTTTCAGAGCGCCTGGACCAGGCTCTGCCGCGAAACCGCGCCGAGCACGCGACCGTTCTCGACGACCGGGACGCCACTGATCCCGCGCTGGAGCATGGTCTCGACCAGGTCCATGGTCTGCATCTCGGGGGGGACCGAGATCAGGGGCGTGGACATGATGTCGCTGACGATCAGGTTCCGGATCCGGTGGTCCTGGTAGCGGTCGGCCACTTCCTCGCGGAACGCGGCGATGGCCTTCGCCACGTCGGTCTCGGTCACCATGCCGAGCAGCTCGGCGCCGTTCGCGACCACGTAGCGGTTCGCCCCGTCGTCGAGCATCCGCCGGCGGAGGTGGACCACCCGCTCGTCGGGCGAGATGACCGCGACCTTCTCCATCACCTGGTCGACCGAGCCCTGGGGCCGCAGCACCCTGAGCAGGTCGCCCCGCGTCACCTGGCCGATCGGCTTGTGGTTGCCGTCGAGCACGACCACGAGCTTGAAGGTCTGCAGGAGCGGGACCACGACGTCGAGCCCCTCGTCTCCGTAGGCCGAGGTGAACTCCTCCTCGACCACGTTCGCGATGTGGATCTGGTTCGGCGAGACGTTCGCGCTCCGCTTCGAACCGATCGCCTCGGCGATCGCCCGCCGGGAGACGGTCCCGACGACAGCGCCGTTGTTGGTCACGACCAGGGGATCGATCTCCTGGTCGAGCATCCGATCGAGCGCCTCGGTGATCACCGCAGACTTCGCGATCGTCACAGGCCTGGACATAATGTCCTTAATAAATAAGGTCTGGGTCATAAGGCAACCCCCTTAATTATATCATCTCGCGTGATAATGCCTTTGATGTCGCCGCCCTCGACGACGACCAGGCTGTTGATCCCTTTTTCTCGCATTCTTTGGACCGCATCGGCGATCGGTGCGTCCTGCGGCGTGGTCTCGATCGGCCGGCTCATCACGTCCTCGGCGATGACCGAGACGTCGCGCACGTGCCGGAGGGTCTTCGGTCCCCCCGGCGCACTGCGCCGGAGCATGGTGACCTCGCGGTCTGTCTCGACCGGAACAGGACCGATGGTCTCGTAGAAGGCGAGGTTCGACTCGGTGATGACCCCGGCGAGCGTCCCGTCGTTGTTGACCACCACGATCTTGTCGTCGCGCTCGCTCGCGAGGTCGATGACGTGGTCGAGCGAGTGGTAGCGCGAAACGGTCAGCGCGTCGCCCATCAGGGAGCCCACCGTCCTCTCGAGCCGCTCGACCGAGACCGACCCGAGGAGGTCGGTCTTGGTGACGATCCCGACGACCGTGCAGTCCTCGACCACGGGCAGGCCGCTGATCCCGTACTCGACCATCGCCGTGGCAACGGTCCTGATCGAGGCGTCGGCCGCGACACTGACGGGGTCCGGGGTCATGAGCAGGCTTGCCGGGACCCGGTCGATCGGCCGGCGCCGCCAGGTCGGTTCCGCCTGGCGGAGGCGGTACCCGATGTCCTTCTTGGTGATGATCCCGACGAGCCGGTCCTCGTCTACGACGGGCAGGCGCGAGCAATGGTGCCGGATCATCTGGTTCCGCGCATGGGCAACCGAATCGTTCGGGCCGACCACGTGGACCGGCGCGGACATCACGTCGGACGCCCGCATCAGTTCTTCGCCTCCGAGAACGCCCGCACCAGATCGAACTCGGTCACGAGGCCGATCAGCCGCGAGTCCTCGATCACGGGGAGGGCCCCGATCCCGCGCTCGAGCATGACCCGCGCCGCCGCGTTGATCGGGACGTCGGGCCTGGTCGTGACCAGCTCGCCCTTCATCAGGGTCCGCACGGGAAGGGCCATCACCTCGCCCACGTCCCCGGTCACGAGCTGGTCGAAGACCTCGCCGGTCCCCATGTACCGGACGATGTCGGTCGAGGTGATGATCCCGAAAAGAACGTCTTCCGAGACCACGGGCAGGCGCCGGAACCGGCAGCGGCCCATCTCACGGGTCGCCGCGCCGATCGTCGCGTCGGGGGCGGTCACCCGGAGCGCGGTCGACATCACCTCCTCGACGGCGAGCGGGCTCGTTCCCGTCCCGAGCAGGCCCAGCACGTCCCTCTCGGTCGCGATCCCGCGGAGGGTCTCGTCGCCGTCGACGATCGGCAGCCCCCCGATCTTTCGCCCGAGGATCAGCTCGAGCGCGTCGTCGACCGTGTCCGTGGTTTTGAGCGAGAGGTAGTGGCTGCTCATGATCTCCCGGACGGACTCGTTCACGGCCGCGAGCAGGTTTCCCCCGTGCTTGACCGTGACCAGGTTCTGCTTATCGCCGCCGCCGAAGAGGCTGATGATGTCCGACGCGGTCACGATTCCGCGCATGCGGTGCGTGCCCGGGTCGGTCACCGGCAGCCGACGGAAACCGCAGGCGGTCATGGACTGGGCCGCCCCGATGATGGTCATCGTCGGCGGAACCGAAACGACGTCCGTCGTCGCGATCTCCATGATCTCGCCCAGGTGGGGCGCAACGCGTGAGTTGAAATCGACCGGTCCGCGGTCGAGCTTGCCCGGCATCTTGAGGAGCCGGTCCGATGCCTTGTGGTTGAATCCGTTCCCCTGCATGTTTCACCTTTTCAGTCCGTGGCGAGCGCGATCGCCCGGAGTACGTCATGCCGGTCGATGATCCCGACGACCGCGTCGCCCTGGACGACGGGAAGCCGGCTGATGTCGTGCCGGCAGATGAGGGCCGCCGCGACGCGGACGGCCGTCTCCGGCGTCGTCGTGATCGCGGGCGTCGCCATGACGGCTTCGACCGAGAGCTTTGCGTCCGCCTGTCCGCGTGCCCGGCCCGAAGCGAGCAGGTCCCGGCGCGAGACCATGCCCACGAGAGACCGCCGTTTCAGGACGGGGAACGCCGTGTACCCGCTCTCCTGCACGAGGCCCAGGACGCGCGATACCGGGTTATCGGCCTCGACCGTCACGACGCGTCTCGACATCAGCTCCGAGACGAGGCCGCGGGGCACGTGGCGGGTGAGCAGGATCGGAAAGACTTCCGAGAGCAGAACCCCCCCGAGCACGCGACCGTCCTTTTCGACGACGGCCACCGAGTCGTTCCGGTACTGGCGCAGCAGGGCGCCGACCCGCTCGAGGCTCGCGTCGGGCGAGACCGACGGGGCCTCGCGGACGAACCCGTCCACGGTCACGTTCGACCGGGTCGCGTCGACCCGGAGCACGTCCGAGATGTCGATGTACCCGGCGAGCGCGCCGCGCCCGTCCAGGACAAGCGCCTCGCGGAACTGGTCGTCGCGGAGGATCGACCGTGCCCGGGTCGCGCGGTCGTCGGATGAGAGCAGCGGGACCTCGCGGAGGAGGTCGGCTGCCGTCTTCATCAGAGTTTCTCCTCGGTCCGGCAGCTGGAGCAGAGTCCCTGCCCGTCGGTCCTGACCAAGTCCGAGGAGATCAGCCCGCACCTATCGCAGACCCCGCTCTCGTACCCGTCGTCGTCGCGGTTGATCGTGATCAGGTCGTTCATGATCTCGTTGATCTCATTCGCGACGGTCAGGAGGTCGCGGACGGTCACGATCCCGATCACCCGGTGGCTCTCGTCGACCACCGGGAGGCGGCGGACCCCGTGACGGACCATCAGGTAGGCTGCCTCCGAGACGGTCTTCTCGGCGGAGATCGTGATCAGGGGCGTCGACATGATGTCGCTGACCGGGACCTCGCCCGGGCGGCGATCGTGCGCCACGACCTTGCAGTTGATGTCCTGCTCGGTCGCGATGCCGATCGGCAGGTTGTTCTCGAGCACGATGACGCTGCCGACGTCGGCGCGGCACATGGCACGTGCCGCCTCGGCAACCGTTGCGTTGAACTCGATGGTCGTCGGGTTGCGGCGCATCATCTCTTTGAGCTGTACCCTGGTCTCCAGGTGCATGGCGTCAGACGACTTCATCGGAGAACTCCCCCCTGTACTGCCGTATCTGTCATTATAGTTCATTAAGGTTTTCCGGGATCGATTATCCGCGGTTTTTTTGGTAATTCGAGCCGTTCTCCGGCTCGACGAGAGAGCATAGGCACCCTTCGGATAAAAAGGGATCTCTCCGGGCGAAAGCGCGGTCGGCGATCCGTGGAAGGGCTCATTATCCATGAGCCATAACATTTCTATCATTATCGATCGGTGTGCTGCATGGATATCCTGACAAAGGCAAGGAAACGGGTCTCACGGTTTTTGAGGACGTTCTTCAAGAAGAAGCGGTCGCGGATCGGTATCTACGGCCCGCCGAACGCGGGAAAGACAACGCTCGCGAACCGGATCGTCCGCGACTGGACCGGGGACGCGCTCGGCCCCGTCTCGGAAATACCGCACGAGACCCGGCGCGCCCGGCGGAAAGAGGACGTGACCATCTCGAACTCGAACGGGGACTCGATCGT
>DAEF01000032.1:0-231 GCA_002495225.1 Methanoregulaceae archaeon UBA288
CGATCCCCTCGAGCTGCTCGAACTCCGGCGTGTGGGTCGGGTCGATCGCCTCGCGCCGGAAGACGCGGCCGATCGCGAACGCCTTGACCGGCGGCGTCGGGTGGGCCGAGAGGTACTGGATCGAGAGCGCCGTCGCGTGGGTGCGGAGCACCTGCTGCCGGGCCTTCGCCTCGTCCCAGGTGCCGCCCCACCCGGTGGAGGTGGTCTCGCCGCCGTGCTCGTGCATCTCGC
>DAEF01000032.1:249-5069 GCA_002495225.1 Methanoregulaceae archaeon UBA288
CCGGGTGGTCCTGCGGCTGGAAGAGCGCGTCGAAGTTCCAGAAGCCGGACTGGACGAGCTCGCCCTCCATCTCGACGAAGCCCATCTCGAGCAGGATGTGCCGCATCTCGTCGAGGAGGCGCTGGTACGGGTGCATTTTGCCCGGGACGGCGCGCCGCGGAAGGCGGTCGACCCTGTACCGGCGGAGGGCCGCGTCCCGCCAGGCGCCGGTCAGCAGCATCTCGTGCGTGACCTGCCCGACCTCCTCGCGGATGTCGAGGCCGGTCTCGGCGAGGGCCCGGCCCGCGGGCGTGATCGTCACGCGGTACCCGACCGTCTCGCGCTCGACGGCGAGCCCGCGCTTGATGAGGTCGCGGAGCCCGGGGCCGTCGGCGAGCGGTTCGGCGTGCAGGGCCCGCTCGTCATCGCCCTCGGGCGCGTCGCCGGCCCGCTCCACGACGCCGTCGCGGATCGCGACCCAGCCCTTGCGCCGGAGCCAGCCGATCCCGATCGAGGCGAGCGGGTGCGCCTTCAGCTCGGCCATCGGCGTCTTCTCGCCGATCCCGGCGAGGAGCTGCCGCTCGGGCAGGCCCGCCTCCGCGTACCGCCGTCCCTCGTCGGTGAGGTCGTACGACGTCTCGATCACGCGTTCGATCGTTGCCAGCCCGCCGTTCTGGGCGAGGAGGTTCGCATACTGGACGACCGCGTCGGGGGCCGCCCCGAGGGCCGCGCCGAGCTCGGGGGCCTCTGCCGCGCCGAGCGGCGCAAGGGCCGCGAGCAGGCGCCGCTCGTTCAGGGAGAGTGTGTTCTTCGTCATGAGTCTCAGATCTCTGCGGCGAGGTGCGCGACCTCGTCCATCCGTTCGCGGAAGTCCGCGAGGAACGCCTCCACGCGGTCCGCCGTCTCGCGCTTGCAGGCCCCGCACGTGACCTCGCCCGCCATGCAGCGCCTGCGCAGCTCGGCGAGCTCGGCGTCGTCGTCGCACATGTGGAACCGGTTCAGCTCGTAGAGCGTGCAGCGTTCGGGCTCGCCGCCGAGCCGCTGCTGCTCCTCGAGCGTGGTCCTCCCGCCGGTCAGGGCCCGCATCACCTTCTTCCTGACCGCGGCCGACGGCTCGGCAAAGCCGAACCGGGAGTCGGGGACCGACGACGACATCTTGCCCCCCTGGAGGCCGGGCATGAACGTGTGGTACGTCGCCGACGGCAGGTAGAAGCCGAAGCCGCCGAACTCCCGCTCGATCCGGCGAACGAGCTCGGCCACGTCGCCGTGCGCGACGTCGCGGACGTCGACGTGCCCCTCGTAGCGCTTCGAGCCCGGCAGGGCCTTCGCGACGACCTCGAGCGCGCCCGCGGGGGCGTTCTTGGCCCGCACCGAGACGTGGTCGCCCCGGTCCTCGACCGTGAAGAACCGGAGGCCGTTCGCGACGTCCCGCGTCAGGCGGATATGCGGGTCCTGGTCGAGCCCGACGGGGACGATGGTCGGGGCCGGTTCGCCCGCCACCTGCGGGTAGAGGATGTCCGCGACCTGCGTGATCACGCTCATCGCGTGGGCGAGCGTGGTCTCGGCCTCGAACCCGTAGATCGCCGTGAGCTCCGAGAAGTTGACCCGCGTCGCTGCCTCGAAGGCGAGGTCCTTGAGCCGGTCGTTCCTGGACTGGAAGTACGCCTCGCCCGTGTAGCCCAGCGCGTAGAGGGCGGCCAGGTACTCGCGCCCGTACCGGTCGCAGTCCTCCCACGAGAGCCCGCGCACGGCGTGCGCCTCCCGGTCCGCGATCGTGATCATCCCGTGCCCGCCCTGCTGGACGTGCCAGACCACCTCGCGCATCACGAGCAGGTGCCCCAGGTGGGGGTGGCCCGAGGGCATGAACCCGGTCAGAACGTGGAACGGGCGGCGATCGCGGATCGCCTCCGCGATCGGCCGGTAGTTGCGGTGGCCGACGATGATGCCACGGCGCATGAACGCGGGCACCTCGGGGAGGAGGTCGAGCAGGGGGTCTATCGGTTCGATCCCGAAGTCGTCGAAAAGGCGTCTCGTGTCAATCGCCTGGCCGTTCGACCAGGGGTTGAGTGCTTCCGGCATGGGTCATCTCACAGCTTGATGCGGGCAAATTCGACAAAGAAGATGCCTTCAGTATGTACGCAGCCAAAGAGCATCTTCTTTTTTACCGAATGGGCCAGCCGGACCGAGCGCGAGATGACCGACATGGGCATGGTCGTGCCGCCGGAAAGGGCGTGGACCAGCATCTCGGAGTGGGTCTTCGTCGCGCCGTAGACGCGGTAGTGATGGCCGAACTTGTAACCGGTCCTCGGGTTGTAGCCCCGGGCGCTGAGGTGAGCGTAGACCGCGCTCTTCTCGCGGGCCTCGCCGTCGATCCCCTCTGCGACGGCTCCGTAGTCTCCCGTCTCCAGCGCTCCTTCGACGAGATTGAGCCACCCGTTTTCGATCAGGTAGACTGCCTCGACGGGCGCGAGCTTGAGGCGGCGGTCGTCGATCCGGGTCCCGTACCCGCCCGCTTCGAGGACAGCGCCCTCTTCGCCGTACGCGATCACGGCCCAGCCGAACGGGCGCGCGGTCACGGGCCTCGCCAGCACGGCAGCATCCCGCTGCGGCAGGGTCGGCAGCTTCACCTCGTAATAGGTCAGCTCGTCCTCGTCGTCGACGACCGCGAGCAGGTGGGACTTGCGCATCTGCGCGGTCGACGTCGCCTCGGCGATCACGCGGTCGAACGCGATCGGGTCGCGCTCGGAGAGGACGCGGACCATGTACTGCGACTGCCCCGAGCCCGGCCGCTGCCCGCGCCGGAAGACGCGGAAGTCGTGCGGCCCCGTCTGGACCACGTAGCCCCGTTCGCGAAGGTCGCGGTAGACGAGGTACGTCCTGAGGAAGTGGGGGTCTGCCGTGAACTCCGCGAGCAGGCTCTCGAAGGTCTCGCCGGGGAGCTCGAGCCGCCCGCGGTGGACGAGGTAAAGCGCCTCGACGGGGACGAGGGAGAGCCCGTCCCCGCCGGGCCGGCCGTACCCGCTCTGCTCGTAGAGCTGCAGCCCGTCCCGCCCGAGCCGGATCGAACCGGCCTCCCGTCTCCCTTTCACGCCTGAAATAATTGGGCCGGCCGGCCTATAAAGTGCCGGTTCGCCGGCTGCCGGTTCGGCAGGGATCCGTGCCCGTGCCTGGGGAATAATGGGGGGGGGTGGCGCAAAGCTTGTATCGGGCCGGGGCAATCTATTCGCTGCATGTCAGTGGACGGCGAGGTACTCTGCGGGGTCGTCGCGGCGGTCGAGCATCTCCCCGTGCCGGCCTACGCGCTGGACCTTCGGGGGGTCGTCCTCGCCTGGAACCCGGCGCTCGCGCGGTTGACCGGCCTTTCCGGGCAGGACGTGGTCGGGCGGGGAGACGGAGCCCATGCTGTCCCGTTCACCGGGAAGAAGGGGCGCCTGCTCGCCGATCTCGCTCTCGGCTCGCAGACGGAGATCCCCGCCTGCCTCTCGATGGTCGAGCGCGACGACGACGTCCTCACGGCCCGGCTCGCCGCGGGAGCCCTCGGCACCACCCGCACGTTCGCCGTCAGGGCGGCGCCCATCGTTTCCCGGGGCGAGGTGATCGGTGCGGTCGAGGTTGTCCTCGCTCCCCTCCCGGACGAGCCCGATCCGACGGCCCGGCACGAGACCGTCGCCCGCCTTCTTCGCACCACGCGCCACGACATCAAGAACGAGCTGACCATCGTCCTCGGGTACATCGGCCTGGCCCTCGACTCGGTCGAGGACCCGGTGACCCGAACCGGGCTCGACCGGGCGGTCGCCGCCGCCGGGGAGATCGGCCGGCTCGTCGAGTTCTCCCGTGAGATCGAGGATCTGGGAAAGCGGCCGATCGAAGTCCGGGACCTCAGGGCCCTGGTCCGAGACGCGGCGGACGGGGTTGACCTGGAGGGGATCGATCTCGAGATCGCGGTCCCGGAGGCAGCGGTCACGGCCGATCCGGCCGTCCTGGACATCTTCGAAAACTTTTTTGAGCGCCTCTTCCGGTACTCGGCAGCCACCGTTCCCCGGCCGAACGCGATCAGGGTCACGGCACGTGACAGCGATCCGCTTCTCTTCCTCTACGAGGACGATGCCGTTCACGCCGATCGGAGTCAGCACCCCGACCGGAGCTTCACGCGGGACCTCGCCCGCGGACTCGCCCTGCAGCGCGACCTGCTCGCGCTCGACGGGATCGATCTCACGGTCACGCGAAAGCCACTGCGTCTGGAACTGCGGATCCCCGGGGCGCGCCTCCGGGCGGCGGTAAAAAAAGAGTAGTCTTCAGGCCTGTTCGGGGCCCGGGTTGAAGACGTTCTTGTAGATCTGGTCGTCGCCCGTGTTCGCGAGGCGCTTCCTCTCGGTCTTCTCTTCGACGAGCGCGAGCACCGGCAGGGACATGTCGACGCCGGGCTTGTGGCCGAAGAGGGCCTCGAGTTCGACCTGCTGGGCGTGCATGAAGAGCGCGTTCGGGATCTCCGCGGGGCAGAGCTCCTCGCACTGGCCACAGTTCACGCACGAGTCCGCGACGTGGCTGAACCGGATCAGGTGGAACATGAAGCCGGGTGGGATCTGGCCGGGCTTGACCAGTGCCGGGTTCTTGGTCGAGCAGTCCTCGCAGTAGCAGATCGGACAGTTCTCGACGCAGGAGTAGCACTTGATGCAGCGGCTCGTCTCCTCGAGGATCTTCTTGAGGCGCTCGTCGCCCTGGCCGAGCCCCTCGAAGTCCTTCGCACGCCACTTGTTCCCGAGCTTGGTCATCGCGCCCTCGACCTTGCCCCGGATCTCGATCCCCTTCGGGTTCGCGGGCTCGGTCGCGATCACGCCGGC
>DAEF01000204.1 GCA_002495225.1 Methanoregulaceae archaeon UBA288
GGGGTTGAAATGACACTATACCCTGAAGTAAAATGTCGAGCCCATCCCCGGCGCCGATTCGGCCCGGAGCCGGCCACCATGCCGCCGGACGATCCGGTCCACCGTGGCGAGGCCGATCCCGAACCCCTCGTACCGGTCCGCCCTGTGCAGGCGCTGAAACGGCTCGAAGATCCGCTCCGCTTCGGCCGTGTCGAACCCCACGCCGTTGTCCCGGACGTAATACTCCGTCTCCGTCCCCGCAGTGACAGCGCCCACCTCTATCCGGGGGTCCTCGACGTCCCGGGTGAACTTCACGGCGTTGTCGATCAGGTTGGCATACACCTGCCGGAGCATCGAACGGTCCGCACAGCACGGCGGCAAATCGCCGATTGTGACGGTGACCGTACGCTCGGGGTCCTGCTCCAGCACGACTCCGACAACCTCCATCACCAGCGGCGCCGGGGAGAACCGTTCTCGGACCAGCTCCTGCCGGTCCAGTCTCGAGAGCGCGAGAAGGCCGTCGACGAGAGCATTCATCTGCCGCACGGTCGCGCGAACCTCCGCGAGGTAATGCTGATCCCTGGCCTCCAGGCGCGGGGCGGCCGACTCCGACAGGATGGAAGAGTACCCGTCGATCGCCCGCAGCGGGGCCCTGAGGTCATGCGAGACCGAGTAGGTGAACGCCTCGAGTTCGTGGGTCCGCTGCGCCACCCGCTCCTCCAGCTCGGCGTTCATCCGGCGCACCTCTTCCTCGACCTGTTTCAGCCGGCTGACGTCGACAAAGCTGCCCCGGACCCCCGCGACGGCGCCGTCCTCGTAACGCGCCGCGGTGTAGATCAGCATGGAGAAGGTGCTTCCGTCGGACCTGAGGCCCGTGTACTCGGACCCCTCAGTCTCTCCTCCCGCCAGGATCGCGCCGAACGCCGCCGTCGCCCGCGCCCTGTCTTCGGGCGCGATCACCGAAAAGACGTCGACCTCGGGTCCGAGATCGTCGGGGCCGAGCCCGATGGCTTCCAGGGCGGCGGGATTGGCGAAGGTCAGGGTCCCCTCGAGATCGGTCTCGAAGACCGCCTGCGGAAGGAGCTGCACCAGGTCCGAGAACCGCTGCTCGCTCGCTTCGCGCTGCCGGATCTGGTCCTTGAGCTGGTCGACCATGATCCCGGTCCTCTCCGCCAGTCGTGACAGTTCAAACCCCCCGATCGGCCTGATCGCGTGGTCGAGATCGCCGCCGGCGACGGCGTCGACGTCCGCGACGATCTGCTCGATCGGCCGCGAGACCCGCCGCGAGACCATGACGGCGATGAATCCGCCCATAATGAGCACAAGCATGGCCGCGAACACGTGCAGGGATGCGAGCCGGCCCTGCTCGTCGGCGAGCAGGGCATCGTTGTAGGTGAGCTTGGCGAAGATGCTCATGTCTGCGGCATAATCAGGATCACGCATGTCGACGGGCAACCAGACGACGGTCCGCTCCGTCACGGGATCCCGGGCCACCTGGGTCGTGCGGTTCTCCCACAGGAGGTAATCCAGCATGGCGGACTCTTCTGGTGTCGGGACGTAGCTTTTGTTGTATACCAGCCGCTTCTGCTTCTGGAACAGAAGCGCCTCGTCGAGGTACGGGTTGAAGGCACGGACCTCGTCCACGACGTCGCTGTAATCAAGGTTCATCCGCTCATTGGAAAACCGGTCGGAGATCAGTCCCAGCTCGATGATGTACCGATGGTCGGGCGTCGGCATGTAGGCGTACTTCGTCAGCGTCCCGTTGACCCATTCCTGGACGACCCGGTCGGGGTAGAACCCCGACGTGTTCCTGATCGAATCGAGGTACACGGCGAAGTCGGGGTAGATGACCGTGAAGTCCAGACCAAGGTCCGTCGGCTTCGTGGTATAGTCGATGACGGACCGATCGTTGATCACGTAGATGTCCATGCCCCCGATCCGGTTCTTCAGCCCCTCGAGTTCCATCAGGGCGGGATCGCCGCCGGTACGGTCGTACTCGGCCATCACGAAGACGAACGCGTCCTTCATCTCCTCGTTGTAGGTGTTGTCGTAGAGTTTCAGGCTCGCATCGATCATCCGGAACGAGGTGTTGATGTGCGACTCGGTCATGGCCCGGAGCCCGTCGGCGTCCGTCTCGAGGTGGCTCCTGGACGTCTCGTAGTTGGTCCAGATCCCGGCGAGGACGACCGTGGCGATGATGACGAAGAGGATCCCCATCATGAGATACGAAAACGGCAGCTTCCGGTTGATGGACGGCATCCTCTATCCCCCGTGCTCTAACAAGGACCATGCGAACCTCTTCCCAATAAAGATGCATGATCCTTTACAGGATGCAAACGGGTGCCATCGGGGCTCCCGTCGATCGGTTCCGGCAGGGTCGGTTGGTGTAGGGGGGCCTTCGCACGGGCGGGTCCATGGCCGACGATGCATCGCTTCGGAAGAAGGCATGGGGGCACATGCGTCTGCAATCGCATAGAAAATTTCAGGGAACGGGATCAGGAGGCTGCACTATGTGAGCGGGGATTGTACCCCTCACTGTTAAGGACCGTCGTTACACCCCGGCGTTCGGCGACGAATGCCGTCCGCGGTTCACCCGGCCGGCAGGGTGAAGAAGAAGGTCGAGCCCTCGCCGGGCGTGGACTCGACGCCGATCCGGCCGCCGTGCCGCTCGACGATCTTCCGGACGACGGCCAGACCGATCCCGGTCCCCTCGTACTCGTCGCGGGTGTGGAGCCGCTGGAAGATGACGAAGATCCGGTCGAAGTACTCCTCGTCGATCCCGATCCCGTTGTCCGCCACGGAGAAGCGCCAGAAGCCGTCTGTTCGTTCGGCCGAGATCCGGACCCTGCACGGGACGTCCGGCCGTCGGTACTTCAGGGCATTGCCGACCAGGTTCGTGAAGACCTGCTCGAGCTAGGCCGCGTCGGCCAGGACCGTCGGCATCTCGCCGACCTCGATCGTCGCGCCCGCCTCGCGGATCGACGTCTCCATCAACCGGAGCGCGTCCGCCACGACCTCGCCGGCGTCCGTGGAAACGAGCGGACTGGCCTTCGTCTCCACCCGCGAGAGCTGGAGCAGGTCCATGATCAGGGTCTGCATCCGGTTCCCGCCCTCGACGATGAACCCGATGTAGTCGTCCGCGTCCGCGTCGAGCTCTCCTCCGTCGCGCCGCTGGAGGAGCTGGCTGAAACTGGTGATCGACCGCAGGGGCTCCTGCAGGTCGTGGCTCGCCACGTACGCGAACCGCTGCAGCTCCTCGTTCGACCGCTGCAGGTCGTCCATGTACGACTCCAGGGCCCGCTCGCTCTCGCGCAGTTTCGTGATGTCGAGGGCGTTGAAGACCACGTCCTCCTCCGGGCGGGAGCGGTCGACCGGCGACGAGCTGAGCAGGATGTCCATGACCGTGCCGTCCTTTCTCCGCCACCGCGTCTCGACGGCCCCGACCCCGTCCGCCATGATCCGGGCGTACTTCTCGCGCCCGACGTGCTCGTACGTGTCCTCGTCGGCGTAGAGCACGCGCGAGTCGTGGCCGATCAGCTCGTCCCGCGCGTACCCGGTCATCCGGCAGAGCCGGTCGTTGACCATGGTGAACAGCCGGTGCGAGGCCATGCCGATCCCGACGGGCGCCGCCCGGAAGATCCCCTGCAGGGTCTGCTCCCGCTCCCGGAGGGCCGCCTCGGTGCGGGCGCGGTCGACCGCGACCCAGATCCGGTCCCCGACCTCGCGGACGAGCTCGACCTCCGCGTCCGTCCAGGCGCGCGGTATCGCGCTGTACACGGCCACGACCGCCACGAGCCGGCCGGCACGGCAGATCGGGACCCCGAGCGAGGCACGGGCTCCCAGGGCACCAGGCCCGGCATCGCCGTTCCGATAGACGAGGCCCCGGCGGTACTCGTCGCCGATGCCGAGGTCGCCCGGCCGGTACCGCCCCGCCGTGAGCGGCACCGTGCCGTCGGTCCAGCCGGCCGAGTCCGTCGTGCAGGCTCCGCCCGCGTCGACCTCGCAGAAGACGACGCTGCTCGCGCCGAGGAACCGGCCCACCATCTCGGTGGCGACACCCGCGAGCCCGGAGCTCTCCGCGAACCCGCGGAGGCGGTCGCCGAGCGCGAGAAGGAAGGCGTGCCGCTCCTGGCTCTCGTGCAGGGCGCTCTCTGCCCGCATGCGGTCGGTCACGTCGATCAGCACCCCGATCACGCGGGTCGACTCCCCCCGATCGTCCGCGACCACCCGCCCCCTGAACTGGACGAACCGCTCCTCGCCGGTCGGGACGACGACCCTGAACTCGGCGTCCCGCGGTCCGCCGCCGGCGACAAACGACCTTCGCCACTCCTCGACCCGCTCCCGGTCGCCGGGGTGCACCAGCTCGAAGATGCGTGCGAAGGTCGTCTCCGATAACCCCTCCAGCCCGTACTGCCGGAGGAAGCCGGTCAGGACCGTGACGCGGTCTGTCGCCGTGTCGTGGTCCCAGATACCGATCCCCGCGTTCTCAAACGCCAGCCGGAGCCGCTCCTCGCTCGTGCGGAGGGCCTGCTCGGTCCGTTTCTGGTCGGTGATGTCGACGCAGATCCCCGCGATGCGCAGGGGCCGGCTGTCACCGTCGTAGAGGGCGTCTCCCAGGGTGCGGATCCACCGCTCCTGCCCGCCGGGGAGGAGGATCCGGTACTCGATCTCAACCGGCACCCGCTCGGCCAGGGCCCGGTCGACCGCGTCCATGGCGGACGCCCGGTCGTCGGGGTGCACCCGGGCGATCCAGTCGGCGAGTGTCCGCGTGGTCGCCTGGTCGACGCCGAAGAGGTCGATGAGCTCCGGCGACCAGGTCAACAGGTCGGCCCCCGCGTCCCAGTCCCAGAACCCGGACCTCGCCGACCGCTGCGCGAAGGCGAGCCGCTCGAGGGACCGCCGCAGCTCGTCCTCCACCTGTCTGCGCCCCGTGACGTCCTCGGCGATCGCGAGGACCGAGTCGTCGAAGATCGGGATGGCCCGGACGTCGAGCCACGCCGCCCCGCCCGGCCCGTCGACCTCGATCTCGTTCCGGTACCGTCCGCCGGCCGACACGGTCCGCGTAACCTCGTCCACGATCGGCTGGGCGAAGGACGGGTCGAACCCGAACTCGCGCCAGGACCGGCCCGAAACCTCCCCCGCCTGACCGGGGAGCCCGGCGGCGAACTGCTCGTTTGCCCAGACGAGCCGCCGTTCCCGGTCCCAGACCGAGACCTGGTGCGGCAGCCCGGCGAGGATCGCGTCGAGGAGGCAGCGCTGCCGCTCGAGGTCGACGACGGTCCGGGCGAGCTCGGCACCCTGCCGCCCGATCTCCTCGGCCGACCATTCGGCGGCGGCACGCGCCTCCTCGAGGGCCGAGACGTCCTGCCAGATCGAGAGCACGCCCGCGACGCGGTCCCCGTTTCTGAGGAGCGAGGCCGAGATGAGGACGTGCACGGTCCGGCCGTCGGCCGCCCTGACCGTGTGCCGCACGTCGACCGCCTCTCCCCCGGCGAGCACCCGTGTCGCCGGCAGGTCTTCCGGCGCCAGGAGCGCTCCGCCCGGCTCGTGGATGTCGAGGGCGCGGACCACCTCCGCAGCCGTGAGGCCGACGAGCGTTCGGCCGGCGAGCGCGAGGGCCAGGTCGTTCATCTCCACGCACCGTCCGCCGGCGTCGTAGAGGAGCGCCGGCTGGCGGATCGCGGCAAGGGTGATCGGCGGGGCGTGCATGCGAAGACTCCTCCGGGGGAGGGCTGTTGAGAACACCATCTCAGCGGCAGGTAAAAATGGTTGGCATTCGTTCCGCGGCAACGACTCGGCACGGCGATGATACCCGACCATCGCTCTTATAGTTAGGTGCGACCTAACTACGTGGGAACGACGCATGAAGGACCGGGAGGAGAACCTGTTCGAGGCAGTCGCGAAGCTGCTCGCGATCATGAACGAGTGCTCCTGCAGCATCGTTGCCGAGTGCGGGCTCCCGGACATGACCGTGAAGCAGGTGTCCTACCTGAGAACGATCGACCAGCAGGGCGAGATCACCTTCAGCCGGCTGGCCGAACTCACCCGCACCTCGAAGCCCACGGTCACCGAGATGGTCAACCGGTGCGTCCGGATGGACTGCGCGTACCGCGAGCGCTGCCCCGACGACGGGCGGATCCAGTACATCCGCCTCACCGAGAAGGGTCGGGCGATCGCGCAGGCCGAAGAGGCCGCTTTGCGGCGCACCATCGAACGGATGATGAACGCGCTCGACGACCGGGAGATGGAACTCCTGATCGGGATCCTGGAGAAGGTCCGCTGATATATTCTCCCTGCATTCAGTTAGGTAAATGCGAACTAAGCAATCGAGATGACCATGCAACAGTCACCATACGACGATACCCAGAGAAAGCCCGTCATACCGCTCTTCGAGCTGATCGTCTACCCCGAGAGCCGCGCCAAGTTCCAGGTCGACCCCGTCACCGGGAGCGGCCTGGCCGCGGCGATGCGGGACGGAGAAGGCCTTGAGGCGATCGGCCTGGCCGTGAAGGACGGCGCCGGGCCTGCGGACCTGACCGCCGAGTCGTTCTACGAGACCGGGACCCTCCTCCGGGTCGTGAACGTCCAGCCGGCCGAAGAGGGGTTCGTCATCGCCGTCCGGTCCGGGGAGCGCATGAAAACCGTCTCCGTCGCCGGCGAGGACGGGCGGTTCTCCGCCGCCTGTGTCCCCGCCCCCGACGTGCAGGACCTCGACGACGACGCGAGGGTTCGCCTCCTCGCGGAGGTCCGGGAGGCGGTGCACGTGCTGAGCGGCCGGTTCAACGGCGGCGAGCAGTTCACCGCCCCGATCGACACGATGACCAGCGTCGACGAGGTCATGGGCTTCGTGATGCCGTTCATGCCCGTCGGGCTCGAGACCAAGCAGATGCTCCTCGAGCTCGACTCGGCCGGCGAGCGGTACGCGGCCTTCCTCGAGCTCCTCCGGGAGGCGAACGAGCAGATCGGCGTCCGGATCGAGGTCGCCCAGAAGGTCTCCGAGCGCGTGACGAAGTCGAACCGCGAGGCCATGCTCCGCGAGCAGCTCCGGGTGATCCAGGAGGAGCTCGGCGAGGGCGACGCCGACGACGGCGGCGAGGCGAGTTACCGCGAGCGGATCGAGACCTCGGACATGCCCGACGAGGTGCGGAAGAAGGCGCTCGCCGAAGCCAGGAAGCTCGAGACCGGCGGCCCGCACAACCACGAGGCGGGCATGCTCCGGAACTACCTCGACCTGATGCTCGACCTCCCCTGGACGACCGCGGAGCGGAAGGAGATCGACATCGCCGGGGCCCGGCGGGTGCTCGAGAGCCACCACAACGGCCTCGAGAAGGT
>DAEF01000106.1 GCA_002495225.1 Methanoregulaceae archaeon UBA288
TGGCGTTAATTAAAGAATCACCAAAGGAAGTTGTCGTCAACGGCACCGGGTGCGTTCTCGACACCGGTGCCGACACCCTGCTCTATTCCGCGCTGCCTCCGGCCGGCTGGGCTGGGACCGGCACCTGCACGAGACCGGGGGAGACCGGGGTATCTTTTCCATTCACGGGTGGCCCCTCTCTCCCGGCGGGACGGAGACCATCATGGCCCTGCCGGACCGCCAGGCAGAGCGGTTTCTCGGCGAACGGGGCCTCGAATGCGGCGGCATCCCGGGGGGCCCGGCGTACGCGGCCCTGAAAGACGATGGCCACGGCATCATCGGGGAGTTCTAGAAGGGATCTCCGGCGGAGGGGCGGCGGGGGTCAGGACCCCCGTTCAGCGCGCCGCTTCCTCCCCAGGGCGGCAACGGCGGCAGAGCCCACGGCGACGAGGGCGCAGATCCCGGACAGGGGCGTGCCCTGCGTGGGAGCTGCCGTCCCCGTCCCGTCACCGCCGCGCACGACGAGCGCGAAGACCCCCGGGACGGTATAGTCGCCCTCGTCGCGGAGCGTGACCGTGTTCTCTCCCGCGACAAGATGCGCGCCGACGTCGGTCTCCGCCATCGCGAGGTCGCCGTACGGCTTCCCATTGAAGAGGCCCGGGAACTCCCTGCCGTTCACGGTGAGGACATTCTTGCCCTTGTCTCCCCCCGGCACCACCGACAAAAGGGTCGCGCTCCCCCCGCCCGGGACGGGCGGAAGCCCCTGGAAGATGACCCGGGCCGTCGCCGTCCCGGGCGAGACATCCTCCGTGGCGTAGAGCATCTCGGCACCCTCGGCGACCCAGTACTCGGCCCCGGCGCCCTTGCCATCGTGCGCCACGAGCAGCACCGCGCCCGGGAAGGCGACACCCGCCTCCGCCGCGGCGTTGGTCACGGTGAACTCGAGCGGGGACCCGGCTCGGACCTGGCCGACGACATCGTAGACGAGGAGACCCGCCGGGTAGTCGTACGGCTGTTTGCCCTTCCGGTCCGTGTAGGTGCGTGCGGGGGAGACCGTAACACCGCCGGCCTCGACCCGAAGGTCGGGAAGGACGCCGGTCGTCCCCGCGTGGCTCCAGGTGTAGAAGAGGTAGACCGTGGCGTTCGCCGGGGCGGCGACGGCCGGCAGGGCGGGCGTGAAGGTAACGGTGTAGATCCCACCCGGCCCGATCTCGCCGCTGTACCGGCTGTCCCCGTGGGTGAGGAGGACATCGCCCACGACCCTGCCGTGGGCCGAGACCGCGAGGTCGCCCCCGCCGTAAGCGGCGACGGCCGGCAGGGCCATGAGGGCCGCGACCAGGAGGAGCAGCAGCACCCTCGGGACGGCGCGGGCGGTCATCGCCGGACCTCCACGGGCGGGCCCCGGTGGGCCTGCCCCTCGGAGGCGGGCGGGCGATCCCGATCGAGGTACCCGGCCCCTTCGGCCCGGCGCGCTCCCGCCCGGCCCATGCGGGAGACGATGCCCGCCCCGGCGAGCCCCGAGGCGGTGACGATCCCTCCGCCCACGCAGAGCCAGAAGACGGTGACGCCCAGCCCGACGAGTTCGGTCCCACTCGAGGGGAGCGCGAGCCCCGTCCCTGCGACGGGGGGGTTCCCGCCCACGGCGGCGCTCAGGTTCGACGTCTCCTGTGTCGAGAACGGCGCGGGCCGGGCGTCGACGGGCGCGTCCATGACCACGGGCTCCGCCGCGGGCGCCGGGACGGTGGTCTCCGTGGACGCCACGGTGGTCGGCTCCGTTGTCGAGACGGTGGTCGGCTCGGTGGTCGGCTCCGTCGTCGAGACAGTGGTGGGCCAGGTGGTGGGCTCCGATGTCGGGACGGTCGATTCCACCGGCGCCGCGGTCGCGTTGACCTCGACTGCCGCCGGGGTGCCTGACTCCGCCGGCGTCTCGTTCCCGCCCACGATGACGACCGGGGCGGACCCGGACGGGACGGCCGTGGGGGCAGGGGTCGCATTCTCTGCCGGGGCCGCCGGTGTGGTGGTCCCGGTCGCCGAAGGCAGGATGGTGATGCCCGGCGTGATGGTCGGTACGGTAACGCCCGCCGCCGTCAGGGTGGCGGTCGGGCTCGTCTGCGCTGTTGTCGTGGTCATGGTCGCTGTCTGGGTCTGGGTGGTTGTCGGTTGCCCGGTCGTTCCCGCAGGCGTTGCTGTCGGGGTCGCCGTCGTGGTCCCGGTCGGTGTCGACATCGCGGGGGGCGTGGTGCCGGGCGCCGTGGTCGTCGGGGGCGCGCCGCCCGCCACGCGGAGGACGAAGAGCCCGGGGACGATGAAGTCCCCCTCGTCGCGGAGGGTCACGGTGTTCGACCCCGCCTGGAGGTGCGGCCCGACCGAAGTCGTCGCGATCGCGAGGTCAGCGTACGGTCTTCCGGCGAAGAGGCCGGGGAAGGCCTTGTCGTTGACGGTGAGCGTGTTCTTCCCCTTGTTCCCGCCTGGCACGACCGCGAGGAGGTCCGCCGTCGCCCAGGTGGAGAGAGCGGGTACGCCCGTGAACGTGACCCGGGTCGTCGCCGCGTCGGCGGTGACGGAGCCCGTCGCGTAGAGCATGTCCGCCCCCTCGGCAATCCAGTACCGGGTCTCCGCCGTCCCCCCGTCGTAGGCGACGAGCAGGACGGCGCCCGAGAACGAGACCGCGGCGCTGGGCGCCGCGTTGGTGACGGTCAGCGCGAGCGGGCTGCCGGGCTTCGCCCTGCCCGCCGCGTCGTACACGGTCGTGCCGCTGGGGTAGTCGTAGGTGCCCGAGCCCTTCCGGTCCGAGTACGAGCGGAGGGGAGCGAGCGTCGCGCCGCCGGCCGTCGCCCGGATCGTGGGCGCGACGCCCTCCGTCCCGTCGTGGCTCCAGGTCCAGAAGAGGTAGACCCGGGCCGTTCGGACCGTGGCATCCCGCGGGACGTCCACGGGGAAAGTCAGGGAATAGGTATCGCCGGGGCCCAATTCCCCGCTGTACCGGCTCGAGCCATGCTCGACCAGGACGGAACCGGTCACGCTGCCGCTGCCCGCCAGGGTGAGCGAGCCGCCGGCGTAGTCGGCCCCTGCCGACGGGGCGAAGAGCAGGATACAGGCCAGGAGCGCCAGCCCCCGGCGATCCAGGTCATTCGTCATCGTATCGCCTCCCGTCGGGCGCCGCTGCGCCCGTCCGCGCACGACCCTCCCGCCGCGTCCCGGTCCCGGCCAGGACCCGGTAGGTCCAGAGCCCCGCGCCCGCGATGGCGGAGAACGCGATCAGCCCGGCACCGACGACCAGGGCGAAGAGAACGATCCCGGCGCCGGTCTCGAGCCCGCCCGCCGCGGGAGCCGCTCCGGGGGCCCCGCCGGCTGCGGGCGCGGCGTCGATCCCGGGCCCGCCCGCCGCCGGCAGGAGGGCGCTCGCGTTCGCGGTGGTGGCCGGGACCACCGCAGTCGCCTCTCCGCCCCCGCCGGCAAGGGTGTCCACGCCGGCGGTGACCCCGGGGGATGTGCCGGCGCCGGTGACAACCGAACCGGCGTCGGGACCGGCGTCCGTCGCAGGTGTCGCCGTGGTCGCCGTCGCCGCGCTCGTGGGCGGCGACGTGGTGGGAGCGGTGGAGGCGGTCGGAACGGTCGACGCCGCCGCGGCATCCGTCGTCATGACGGCGGT
>DAEF01000079.1:0-8404 GCA_002495225.1 Methanoregulaceae archaeon UBA288
TTCGCGGTCCCGTCCATCTTGGTGATGATCACGCCGTCGATGGCGATCGCGTCGTGGAAGCGCCGCGCCTGCTCCTGGGCCTGCTGGCCCAGGGCCGCGTCGATCACGAGCCAGCGGTGGGTCGCCTTCGAGAGCGTGTTGAGGTCGATGATCTCCTGGATCAGGTCCTCCTCGAGCCCGTGCCGCCCCTGGGTGTCGATGATCACGACCTCGGCCGTTCGGGCCTTTGCCAGCCCCTCGCGGACGACCCGCCGGGCGTCCTTCTCGTTCGGGTCGCCGATGCACGGGACGTTGATCTTCTGGCAGAGGGTCGCGAGCTGCTGGAACGCGCCCGGCCGGAAGGTGTCGGCCCCGATCACGGCGACACGGAGGCCCTTCCGCTGGAAGAACCGCGCGAGCTTCGCGGTCGTCGTGGTCTTGCCCGAGCCCTGGAGCCCGGCCATCAGGATCGTCTGCGGCCCGAGGGCCACCTCCGTCGGCGGGCCCATCAGGGCCACGAGCTCCTGGTAGACGATCCGGAGCACGTGCTCGCGCACGCTCATGCCCTTCGCCGGCTCCTCCTCGAGCGCGCGGGTCTTGATCGTCTGCGACAGGCGCATCACGAGCTTGACGTTGACGTCGGCCTGGATCAGGGCGCGCTGGAGGTCCTTGACCAGTTCCTCGACCGCGGCGCGGTCCACGACGGTCTTGCCCGCGAGCTTCTTCAGGGCGTCCTTGAGCGAGGTCCCGAGCCGGTCGAGCACCATCTCAGGCCTCCGCCGTGCCGAGCAGGTCCGCGACCATCCCGGCCGGCGTGAACGGCTGGAGGTCGTCGTAGCCCTGGCCCGTCCCCAGGAAGACGAGCGGCTTGCCGATCGTGTGCGCGATCGAGATCGCCGCCCCGCCCTTGGGGTCCATGTCGGCCTTGGTCAGGACGATCCCGTCCGCGCCCACGGTCTTGTCGAACTCCTCGGCCCGGATCACCGCGTCGTTTCCGGCGATCGCCTCGTCCACGTAGAAGACGAGGTCGGGCTTCATCACGCGCCGGATCTTGCCGAGCTGGTTCATCAGGTTCTGCTTGTTGTGGAATCGGCCGGCCGTGTCCGCGAGCACGACGTCGAGACCGTGGGCCTGCGCGTACTCGACCGCGTCATAGATGACGGCCGACGGGTCGCCGCCCTGCTTGTGCTGGATGACCCGGATGCCGAGCCGCTCCGCGTGGATGTCGATCTGCTCGATCGCGCCCGCGCGGAAGGTGTCGCCGGCCGCGATCACGACCGAGAACCCCTCCCGCTTCAGGTACGCGCCGACCTTCGCGACGGTCGTGGTCTTGCCGGTGCCGTTGACGCCCGTGAAGAGGATCCGGACGGGCCGCTCGTGGCCCCGGATGTACCCGGGCAGGTCGAAGCCCGCCCCGAGCACCTCGAGCAGGGCGTCCCGGAGCGTTTCGGTCACGATCTCGTCGGGAGACTCGCGGAACTTCCGGTGCCGGCCCACGAGGTCGCGCCGGACATGGTCGATGATCTCCTCGGTCACGGGCAGGGCCACGTCGCTCTCGAGCAGGACGATCTCGAGCTCGTCGAGCACCTCGCGCACGTCGTCCTCTTTCAGGATCAGCTCGCGCTCGGTCACGAGCACCTTCAGTTTCGTGAAGATCCCGGTCTTCTGCGCGCCCTCGACGTCCGTTACAGGGAGTGCAGGTTCTGGCGCCGGCGGTTCTGCAGGGGCCGGCTCGTCCGGCTGCCCGGCCTTCGAGCGGCGGAAGAACCCCGACAAGGTCCTTTTTTCCGGCTCCGGCACGGAGGGCCCGGGCGCGGCATCGGCGGGAGAAGAGGAGGGGGCCTCGTCGGGGGCCGCGTCCGCCGGTTCGGTCGGCGGAGAGACCGCCGCAGGGGCTTCGATCGGTGGGGTGACCTCGACCGGAGTCTCGATCTCCTCGGCGTTCTCGATGATCACGCCGCCGAGCCGCGACTTGACCCCTGCCAGCTTTCCCTTGAGCCCCTCGAACATGGGTTATCCGGTCGGCGCCGGCGGGGCCTGCCCCTGCTGGACCGCCCTGTAGATCTGGTCGAGCCGGCGCGCCACCTCGTTCGCCTGCCCCTGGATCTTGCCGAAGGTCTCGGCGACCCGCTTTCCGGACGCCTCCATCTCGAGCATGCGGTCCTCGAGGAAGCTCTTCGCCTCGGCGTTCTGGCGCTCGACCACCACGTTCGCCCCGATGCTGAGCAGGACCTGGTCCGGCTCGAGCACCTTCACGCGGAGCGAGGCCCCTGCGCCCACCGGCAGCAGGACCGTCCCGTCCTCCGACGCGGCGAGGGTGGTCAGCGTCTCGGCGGCCGCGGCCGCCTCGGCCCGGCCGTTCTCGATCATCTGGAGCTGCTGCGAGAGCATCTCCATCTGCTGACCGTACTCGTTCAGATAGTGCTGGAGCACCTGGACTTCCCGCTCCACCTTATTCACCACTGAGAGGCGTGATACCGTCAACCGTAATATACATTCTCTTCAAGCGGTGCCGGGAGCCGATCGCCGTCATGATTCGCTCCTCTGCCTGCGCCTCGTTCTGGGCGCTGACCGTCTTCGTGTACGGCCGCCATTCGTCGCCGCACCTGAAGGTGCCGCTGACTTCGTACTGCTGCATCATATACCCTCAACAAATCCGAATACGTCTGCGATCCGCCCGAGCTCGAACCCGCTCGTCTCGGCGCCGGCGATGAAACCGCGCGAGTTCACGAGCAGGGCCGTCCCGATGAGGCCCGATCCCATGTTGACGGAACCGGTCCCGATCGGCAGATCGGTCACGCTCTCGAGCCGGCCAATCTCCTTCGGCGTCGCCCGCGCGTGGACGAGGATGCCCCGGTTGGTCGCGCAACCGGCCATCCCGACGGTCTTGACGCCGCCAAGCGTGAGCCGGGTCACCTCGACGCTGAGGTGGCTCTTGACCTCTTCGAGCACGTCGGGCTCCATCTCCGGGTGGACCGCCGCAAAGCGATCGTTCGCCAGGATCACGTTCCCCGCCGCGTTCATCGCCCCTTCGAGGCGATAGACCTCGCGGTAGTCCTCGAGAGCCCGGACCTCGTCGGGCGTCGCGAGGCCGCTCACGATGACGGCCCGGCTGTTGCCGGCAACAAGCGATCCGACGATCGAGCTCCCCTGGATCGTGGTCCGTACGAGGTCCACGTCGAGTGCCTTCCTGAGAGCCTCGCAGAACTCGTCGGGCACTTCGGGCGAGACGATCGCGATCTCCCCGAGGACCCGGCAGAAGATCCCGATGTGCGGGTCCCCGCTCAGGGCCGTCGTCCTCTCCATGTTCACTCCTTCGCGAGTTCGGCCTGGACTTCGCCGTCGTCGAACTTCATCGCGCGGACGCGGATCTTGCGCGGAGGCTTCTCCGAACCGCGCTCCCAGACCTTCTCGTTGATCGAGGCGTCGAGTTTGACCGTCTCGCTCTTCATGTGCCGCACGAGGAAGGACCGGATGTCCTTGATCGCCGTGTTGGCGCGGCGCCACCGGGGCGCACGCTTGGTGTCGCGGAGCGGGATCACGTAGATCTGCTCGTTCATCTTCTCGACCATGATCACACCTTCAGTGAGCTGCGCCGCCAGGCGCGCCGCTTCGGGTGGCTGACCACGTTGCGCTTGGTCCGAACCATCACCCAGGCCGGAACCCGGCGGTTCTGCTGCGTCGCCTTTCCGAGGCGAATCTTGAACCCTTTCGTTGATCTTGACATCTCTGTTCCTCCAGTTAGCCCTTTCTCCCCCGAACCAGGGTCTGTTCGTGCGACGGGGGGAAGAGCGGGGTCGGGTCGATCCCGCGTTCCCGGAGCCCCGACCTCAGCTCGCGTTCGTAGTCGCCGTTCGGGATACGCCCGGTCTCGCCCCGCTCGACGACGAGGTACCGGGCGGCGAGCCGGTCCACCTCTGCCCGGGGGAACCCGAGCAGGGGGCGGACGTAGGCGCAACCGCACCGGCCCATCAGGGAGCGGGCCTCGTCCGGGCCGAGCATAGGCACCCGGTCATCGAACCGGGTGCCGTCGGCCACGACGGGATACTCCCGGGCGAGCGATTCGAGCGCCCAGCGGTGCACGAGGTTGATCGCGTTGTTCGGATACCCGTCGGCGACGATCCGGTCGAGGGCGGCGCCGAGGACCTCGTCGGGGAGGGTCTCCCTCCGCCACGCCAGCCCGAGGGCCGCGCCGGCCGATTCGACGGCATCCAGGTCTCGTCCCCCCGCCGAGGCGAAGGTGACGACCTCCACCTCGTAGTGCGTAGCGAGCAGGAGCGCAGCGAGCGCGGAGTCCTTGCCCCCGCTGAACAGCACTCCTGCCCTGGTCATTTGCGGACGATATTGAAGTCCCGCTTGGCCGGGACCAGTTGCGCAAGGAGCCCTTTGAGCTGCTCGTCCGTGATCTTCTGCCGGATGCGCCCCTGGCGCGCGAGCATGATCAGCTGCTGCTCGACGCCTGCCGCGAACTCGGGGCGGGTCAGCCGGATCGTATTGAGCCGTTCCCGGGCCTCGGGCTCGAGGATCTCCATGAGCGCCATCTGCACCGCGGTGCGGGCCCGTTCGCGCTCCTCCTCGGCGATCTGCTGGTCCATCGCCTGGCTCTGGAGCTCGGCCGCCCGCCGCCGTCGAATCTCCGCGAGCTCGTCGTCCGCCATAGAGGCCTCCGGCGTGTTACGCGTCCTGCGGGGGCGCGGTCGTCTTCAATTCGTGAGCGATCCCGTCCAGGAAGGACATGCCCGCCGGTGAGACGGTGCGGCCGCCCTCCTTCCGCTTCAGGATGAGCCCGGCCGCTTCGAGCTGCTGGAGCTGCTCGCGGATCACGGACCCGGATCCCTTCCGGAAGGCGTTCGGCTTCGCGCCGCGGTTCTTGCGTCCACCGTAGAATGTGCGCATGCGCTGGACTCCGACCGGGCCGTCGATGTAGACCCGGCGGAGGACCGCGGCCGCCCGCGTGAACCACCAGTCGGGGTCTTCAGGGGGCATCTCTTTGTGCACACCGGTCTTGGCGAACTCCGCCCACGCGGGCGGTGCCAGCTCCGGCCGGCCCTTCAGTTCCGTCGCGACGCGCGGGATCAGCTGGTCTGCCGGAACGTCATATACTGTTGTCATCTGGTCTCCTCACTGTCAACACGTCTGCACGCAACAGTCTTTACGTATTTGCGGGGAGGGTTTTTATGCATTTCGAGCCGGGCACCCTCATCGCCGTCGTTCCCGGAGCACGAGCGTGTGCCCACGGACCTCAACGAGCTCTGTCCCGCTCGCCTCCGCGATCGCCTGGGGGTCCACCTCGGTGTGACCGAGCCACTTGACCTTGATCACCTTTCGATCCTTCACCTGGCGGACGATCTCCTCGATCATCGCGTCGGTGATTCCCCGCTTGCCGATCCAGCAGGTCGGCTTCAGGTCCTGCATCCGATTCCCGTCGTTCATGCCGTCCCGTTCCATAGCGCATGCGGTTGCCGCAGACCAGGCAGGTCACGGTCACGTGGCCGTCCCTGACCCGGACGCGGGCGTTCGTCCCGAACCTGAGGTAGGCGTGGCACTCGTGGCAGAAGGAGCGGCGCTGCTTTCGCTCGAGCCGGAGCCGCTGGCGCATCGCGATCGCCCGTGCCACCGCGACGCACCGATCGCTCAGAGCGGGTTCGGTCGCCGAGAAACGTTCCGCGGTCTCGAAGAGATGGTCAATCCGCTCCGCTGCGATCCGTCTGGTCTGCCGCTGCTGGTTCCCTTTCGCCTTCATCGCTGCCGGTAGTCCAGTTCCCATGCGCCCTGCCGGCTCATGAGCCTGTCGCGGGCGGAAGGATACGGACGCGCCGTCCTTCGCGCACGAGCCGGCCCTCCGCGTAGAGCCGGATCGCCTCGGGGAGGATACGGTGCTCCTCGGCCAGGATCCGGGCCGCGAGCGAGTCCGCGTCGTCGTCCTCGTGAACGGGGACGCAGGCCTGGAGGATGATCGGCCCCGCATCCATCTCCTCGGTCACGAGGTGCACCGTGCAGCCCGAGAACCGGACGCCGTGCTCGACGGCCTGGGCCGGTGCCCGGAGGCCCGGAAAGGCCGGGAGCAGGGCCGGGTGGATGTTGATCATCCGGTTCGGAAACGCCCGGACGGTCTCGGATGAGAGGAGGCGCATGTACCCGGCGAGCACGAAGAGCTCGGCCCCCGACGACGCCATCGCGGCGCGGAGCGCCTCTTCGTAGGACTCGCGATCGGTGTACGCGGCACGGTCGACGATCGCGACCGGGACCCCCGCCCTCCCGGCGCGATCGATGGCCAGGGCGGACGGGTTGTCCGTGATGAGCCGGACCAGCTCGACCGGGCAGGTGCCGGCCGCGACCGCATCGCAGATAGCCTGGAAGTCCGACCCGCGCCCCGAGGCGAGAACCGCGCACCGCATCATGCCCATGTACTCTGGCCGGACCGGCTTAACGGTTCTCTCCGCCCGGAGAAGGGAGGAGGAGCTTGATCCGGACGATCCGCTTTCCGCGCATCTGCATCACGACGAGCGTCGTCCCCGACTCGTCGAGCACGACCGTCTCGCCGGGGTGGGGTATGTGGCCGAGGCGGTCGATCAGGAGCCCCCCGATCGTCTCGTACGCGTCTCCTGTGGGAAGCTCGACGCCGAGCCGATCGTTCAGGTCGTCGACCCGGCCCGAGGCGTCGACGAGGTAGATCCCCTCGCCCCCGGGCTCGATCGAGCGCTCCTCCTCGTCGAACTCGTCCATGATGTCGCCGACGAGCTCCTCGAGGATGTCCTCGATCGTCACGATCCCGACGAAGCCGCCGTACTCGTCCATGACCATCGCCATCGGGACCTTGCGGACCTGGAGTTCGCGGAGCAGGTCGTCGATCTTCTTGGTCTCGGGCACGAAGTACGGGTCGTAGGCGAGATCGGTGATCCGGACGTTGGGCGTCCGCGTCACGACTGCCGCGTAGACGTCCTTGATGTTCAGCACCCCGACCAGGTTGTCCACGCGCTCGTGGTAGACCGGGAGACGGGAGAACCCGGTCTCGTGGAAGACGGTCAGCGTCGACTCGAGCGTGATCGAGTCCTCGATCATGGTGACGTCCATGCGCGGGGTCATCACCTCGCGCGCGGTCGTCTCCCCGAAGTCGAGCACGTTGTACAGCATCACCTGCTCGCCCTGCTCGATGGTGCCCTCCTTCTTGCCGACGTCGATCCACTCCCGGATCTCGTCCTCGGTGACGGCCGGCTCGCCGTTCGAGTCCGCCGTCCCGATGGTGCGCGAGAGCCGGTTCAGCACGCGGACGACGGGCGAGACGATCCGCGAGAGGACCAGGACCGGGCCGGCCGACCGGAGGGCCACGCCGTCGAGGAAGCGGGCCGCTACGATCATGGGGCCGATCTGGCCGACCACGAGCAGGGCGAGGGCCGTGCCGGCGATGGCGAGGGGGACGCCGTCCGGCCCGAACTCGGCGAGCGCGACCTCGGTCGCGAGCGCGGCAGCCGCGACGCAGACGAGGGTGGTCCCGATCAGGGTCGTGATCAGGATCCGGTCCGGGTCGGCGCGGAGCTCGGCAAGGGCGGTCGCTCCGCGGCGGCGGTCGTTGACGAGCGTCCTGACACGGGCCCGGGAGATCGAGATCAGCGCGACCTCGGCGCTGGCAAAGAAGGCCGCGAGAAGGATGCAGATTCCGAAGAATGCGGCCGAGAGAGGATCGAACTGTACCATCTGGTTCACGCCGGCGGTGCCGGCCCTGTCGCCCAATGCATATAAGGGCGATGCAGTACCAAGTCGCGGCGGCGGAGTATAAATATAGCGGAATCGGCGCTCATCCGAGGACCGATCGGATGAACGCGCACTCGGAGGCGATCAGGCCCACCTTTTCGTCGGCCGTGTAGCTCCGGTCGAGCCGCAGGTCTTCGAGCTCGAGCGTGATCGGCCCGGCGTAGCGCGCGTCGCGGAGCATCTCCAGCACGGCGCGGCCGTCGGGATGGCCGGAGAGGGCGAGGTGCATCTTTCCGTCGCTCGCCCGGGAGAGGTGGACGTTCGCGAGCCGGTCGCCGCAGAGGTCGACAAACTCCCCGACCTCCTCGAGCGAGGTCCCCATCGCGTGCGAGACGTCGAGCGTGAACCAGAGCCAGTCCTCCCGGTCGAGGAGCCGGCGGGCCTCGTCGGGCGACGAGAGGAGGTTGTTGACCTTCCGCTCCATGTTCTCGATCGCGACCCGGACGTGGACGCCGGACGCTGCCTCGCGGAGGGCCTCGATCAGAACGTCGAACCGGCGATAGTCGTCCGGGCTCGGCGGACGCTTCGCGGTCCTCCGTCCCGGGTGGACCGTGACGACCTCGGCGCCGAACCGCTCGGCGAACGCGACCGCCTCGACGGCGTACGCGACCGAGACCTCGGCCACGCGCGGGTTGATCGAGCAGGGGTTCAGGTCCAGGATCGGGGCGTGGAC
>DAEF01000079.1:8412-8805 GCA_002495225.1 Methanoregulaceae archaeon UBA288
CCAGAAGTGCGGGGTCTCGAGCCAGAACTCGACGGCGTCGAGCGTCGCAGCCTCGGCGTATTCGAGGATGGTCTCGACCGGGTACTCGTGGAAGAACATGGTCGAGGCCGAGCAGTGAACCATACCTATACGTGAGCCCGGACATATAGAAGATCCATGGATCGGGGCCAGCAGTCCCTCTTTCCGGAGGAGACCGGCGAAGCCCCCGTGCCGGCGGGGCCTGCCCCGTCGCCTCCCGGCCGCCACGTCATCGGGGTCGGGGAGCTCGCGGCGATCATCGACGACCTCCTGCTCGACGAGCGCCTGGTCGAGTGCTTCGTGCGGGGCGAGGTCACGAACTACCACCGCCACTCGTCCGGGCACCGGTACTTCTCGCTCTCGGAAGGGCGCGGC
>DAEF01000161.1 GCA_002495225.1 Methanoregulaceae archaeon UBA288
CCGGGACGTACGCGCCGATCCGGGCCAGCGGCGTGGTCTTGACGCCAAGCGTGATCCCGGGCTCGACCTCGGAGAGCCAGAGGCCGGGGGGCCGCTGGAGCTCGTGGAACCCCGTGATCCGGGCCTCGGCCTCGACGAGCGCCCCGGCCACGCGCCCGTCGACGGTTTCGTACGCGGCCTCGAACTCGTCCTCGGTGACGGCCAGGCCGGAGAGCTCCACGCCGTCGAACTGGCGGGCGAGGTCGACGAGCGCCGCGTCCCCCCCGGTCCGCACGCGCTCGACGATCGTCCGGGCCGCGTCCCGGGCCCCGGCAAGGGAGGAGCGGCGCTCGCCGATCCAGCGCTCGATCTCAATCTCGCTCCACATGCATGATCGGTCGACCGTGGGACAGAAAAGGGTACGCCGGGGGCCTCAGAGGGCGTCGGCCGCCGCGACCAGGTCGCGGTACCGCCGGCTCCGCTTGAAGAGCGCGAAGCCGAGCCGCTCGATGAACGAGAAGGCGAAGTCCCCGCCGGCCGCGTGGGGGTGGCCGCCGCCGCCGAACCGGCGGGCGACCAGGTGGCTGATCGGCGGCACCGAGCGGATCGAGAACCGCCCGTTGGGGCTGACGATCACCTCGATCTCGGTCCCGAGCCGCTCGCGGATGGCGGCGGCGGTCTCGGAGGGGTAGCCGTAGAGGGGCGCGAACGCGGTCCGGTAGCGCTCGCCGGCGAGGTGGACGTGCGCGATCGAGTGGTCGATGTTTTCGGTCATCTCTTTCCGGATGTCGGCGTACTCGGCCTCGACCTGCTCGTCCGTGAACTTGCCTTTGACCAGCAGGTCGCGGACGTGGTACCGGTTTCGATGCCGCTGGAGCACCTGGCCGAGCACGGCCGAGCGGGGGTCCTTGTGGAGCCAGAGGTCGTAGTCGCAGACGACGCTCGCGATCTCGCGCGCGACGGGGTCGTCGGGGAGGAGGTCGATTGCGGCGATCCCGCAGCCGCAGCGGGCCGTGTCGACCCGCAGGAGGTCGGTCCGCTCGCGCACGGCGCGGCACTCGTCGTCGTTCCAGCGGTGGTGGTCGCGCCACTCGACCCGCCACCCGTTCAGGCGGGCGGCATCGAGGGCGGGGATGGCGGCGTCCTGGTACCCGAGATCCGTGATGGAGAGGAGGTCCCCGCGCCCGGGGAGCGCGGCGAGCCGCGCGAGAAAGGCCGGGAACTTGCCGACCGACGAGAAGACCGTGAAGACGTCGCCGTACCGCCGCCGGTGGACGGCGTCGGCCCCGACGGCGTCGAGGTCGTTGTGGGTCAGGTGGACCACGCGGACCTTCCGGTCCCGGGCCGCGTCGATGACGCGGTCCTCGGCGGGCGAGAGGGTCGGCGCTGGGGGCATGCACGTACGGGTGGGCATGAACGGCAATGAAGGTATGGTCCCGGGCAGCTGCGGCCGACACCGCGGGTTTTTTATCTGCGAAGGAGCAACCTAATGATCCGCCTGCCTTAGTAGCTCAGTTTGGGAGAGCGCCAGACTGAAGATCTGGTTGTCCCCGGTTCAAATCCGGGCTGAGGCATCCGTCATTATCTTTTCCTTCTCCATTTCACAGGTTTTCCTGATTGTTACGCTATCCCGGTCGCGAGCGATGAGGCCGGGAGGGGAGACCACCGGCCCCGGTGCCGGTTCGACCTGCACGTGCTCGCCATGCGCTCGACGATCCGCCTGACCGCGGCACGACCGGTGCCGGGGCCCTCGGACCGTCTCGAAGGATCCGGCATCGTCCCTCTCCCCGGTCCCGGGCCCGCTGTCCGCCACCGGGAACATGACCATGCAGCATGAGTGCGCCGGGCAGCGATCGTGGGTGCGGGCGGCGGGGCCGGCCCGCGGCGCCCGCGGGCATCGGTCGCCGGCCACCACGAGCGACAGGTGCGGTCGACCCGGGGGTCGCAGCCCGGGGGCCGCTCCGGCGGCGGACCGTCGATGACCTCCGCGCACTTCTTTCGGTACCGCCGGTCGAACTGTTCGATCCCGGGGTGCGGCCGCGTCGTCGCGGCAGCGTCCGCCAGGGCCCGGCCATCGGCCGACGCGATCGCGGCGCCGTCCGTTCCCCCGGCAGCGGCGAGCTCGCCCACGAACGTCACGCCGAGCATCTCGAGGAAGTGGTCCAGGCACGTCGCGACCTCCCTTTCGGCGTGGTCGCCGGAGACGGCCACCGCGCTCCCGTACTTCCCCTCGAGCGCCTGGCACCGGATCCCGTCGGCCGACCGGTCGACCAGGGGCTTCGTCCGGCCCGGGACGAGGTCGATCCCGGCCGGCGAGCCCTGGACCGGCCCGCTCTCCGCCCGGACCCGCACGGACACCCCGGCAGGGTCGTCCTCGAACGCGCAGTCGCCGTTCATAGAGACGGTACAGCCGTTCCTGGACCGGAAGTCGTGGTCGACCAGGTCCCCGCCCTCCTTCGCCCCCCGAGGACGCCGCGGACCAGGCCCATGGTCGCGCCGCGCTCCCCGCGGGGGCACACGTTGACCCCGGGAATCGGCACCTCGACCGGCCCCGGCGAGCGGTCCCTGGGCCGACAACACGGATAATCGTTCTCCCCCGGCGGTCTTCCGGACCTCGGTCCCCCGGGGGAAGGCCGCGACGGGCGGGTCGCCACGATCTCCCCGACGGGCCCGCCAAATGCCGGAGATCGGGGAGATCCTTTACTGGATGCGCCGCGAGAGTCGCGCACGACGCATTATGACCATCGTGGTGAAGCGGGTGTACGGGCCCGCGGAGGAGGAGGATGGCTACCGGGTGCTCGTCGAGCGGCTCTGGCCCCGGGGCCTCTCGAAGGAGCGGGCGCACGTGGACCTCTGGCTCAGGGACGCGGGGGCGAGCACGGGGCTCCGGACGTGGTTCAACCACGACCCCGAAAAGTGGGAGGAGTTCAAAAGGAGATACCACGACGAGATCAGGGGACGGCCGGCCGTCCTCGAGGCCCTCCGTGGCGTGCTGCGCGCTCACGACCCGGTGACGTTTCTGTTCGCCGCGCGCGACGAAGAGCACAACAACGCCGTCGCCCTCAAGGAGTTCCTCGAGTCGGCGGGGTGATTGCGCCGCACCTGCCCCTCCCCTGGCCCTGGCCCGGCGGCGGATCGCCGGCCGCGCCGCCCGGGTTCCATGAGCGAGGCACGGCACGGGCACCGAGATGGGGGGGCGTGGGACGCGCATGTCGGGTGCACGACGGGGAGCAACCAGTGCACGGCCGGATGAAAGGGCGTCCGCACGCAACGGCACGCACGGGCGGTTCTTGGGACAACAACCGCCCGCCGGGCGGCCTGCGCACGCACCCGGGAGACGAGAGCTCCGGCCAGGGCACCCGTTATATCGCCTGGTCGCCCCCTCGACCCGGCGCAGTGTCACGCCTTTCCTCCGGGCGTGTCGACCGGCCCCGTCTTTGCGTTATCTCCACCGCGATCGTTCCGAGGCCGGCCCCGGAGATCGATTCATCCCTGTCGGACATGGACCGTTCGTCGTCCCGACCCACCGCGGGAGGTCCTGCAGGGGCAACCGTCCTGCAACGGCATCCCGGGCCGGCGGAAAACGACCGGGTGCGCCGGCACGGCCGGCCCTACCCGTGCTGCCACGCGCAATACAGAAACCTTATCATACCAGGACGTGCATCTCCGCTCATATCGTCTGGAGGTTCGGGGGGTGCCAGGGGTCGACCGGAAACTGCCATTCGCGTACCTCATCATGGGGATTCTCTTCTGCATCATCGCCACGGTCGTCATCGCCGGGATCTGGTCCAGCTACGAGACCTCGAGGAGCAACCTCGCGACGAACGCCGAGCGGCTCCAGGGGATCACGGAATCGTACATCAACACCTCGTTCCGGATGATCGACTCCGGCCTGAAGCTCTACGACAACACCTACAACACGGGTATGCGGGACGCGTTCGCCCTCGTGATGGCCGAGTACAACCTGACCGGGGGCGACCCTGCCCAGCTCGACCTGGACGGGCTGCAACACCGGATCGGGGGCATGGACATCTACGTGATCGACGACCGGTCCGTCATCCAGTACACGACCAAGCCGACGGACCTCGGTCTCGACTTCAGGGCTATCTACCCCGACTTCGCCGAGTATCTCGATGAGAGATCCGCAACTCCTCGGGGTTCTACCCCGACAGGGTCGTCAAGGACTGGACGACCAAGATGCTGACGAAGTACAGCTACATGCCGACGCCCGACCACCGCTATGTCATCGAGCTCGGACTCGTCACGGAGGAGTTCGAACGGGAGCGGAACGAACTCGATTATTCCGATGTCGCCGACGAGCTCCGTGCATTCAACCCGTACCTCGACGAGGTGCTGTTGTTCCAGAAGCAGAAGCGGCTGATCCACAACTCCAAGTACGTCCCGACCGACGAGGAGGACGCCATGCTCGACTACCTCCTCTGGGAGAACCGGACCACCCAGGTCGTCAGAAACGCCTCTGCCGGGAAGACCGTCGTCTGGCTCCCGGTCGACATGCGGGACGCCGACTACGCCTCGGACATGAGCATCTTCACGAAGCTCACCTACAACGACGCCCTGCTCGCGGACGAGCAGAACCGGGTCGGGTTGCTCCACGCGTTCGCCGCCATGCTCGTGCTCCTCTCGGGAGGGCTCCTCGCGGTGATCGTCTCACGACGGGTCTCGCGCCCGATCGAGCAGATCGCGGCGGACATCGACGCCGTCGCCGGCGGCGACCTGGACCACCCAATCCGGCCCGTCGGCGGGTACGAGCTCTCGCTGCTGGCGGAGAAGACCGGGGCCATGGTTGGCGAGCTGAAAGAGCAGATCCGGCAGCGGGAGGCCTCCGAGCAGCGGTTCGCCGACACGGTCCGCCGCCTCCCCCAGGCCGTCTTCGAGACCGACCGTGCCGGTATCCTGACCTTCGCCAACCCCGCCGCGATGTCGTTCATCGGGATCCAGAGCGAGGACGTCGAGCGCGGGTTCAGCATCTTCCTGGCGATCGCGCCGGAAGAGCGCTCACGCGCCGAGCAGCGGTTCGACGCGGTCCTAGCGGGAGCGGTGTCCCACGGGTCGGAGTACACGGGGGTCAGGCCGGACGGGACCACCTTCTCCATGCTCGTGCAGATCGCGCCGCGGACCGATGAAGGGTCCGTCCTGGGGACGCGGGGGAGCTTCACCGACATCAGCGAGCTGAAGCGGATCGAGGCAGAGATGCACCGGATGAACGCCGAGCTGGAGAGCCGAGTGGCACAGCGGACCAGGGAACTGGAGGCCTTCACGTACTCGGTCTCGCACGACCTCCGCGCCCCGCTCCGGGCCATCGACGGCTACTCCGCGATGCTCGACGAGACGGTGGGGCCGGGCCTGGAGGGGAACAGCCGGCATTACCTGGACGAGGTGCGGCGGACGGTGCGCCAGATGAGCGGACTGATCGACGGCCTGCTCACCCTCTCCCGGCTCGACCGGCAGGAGCTTGTCCGTGAGGAGATCGTCGTGGCCCCGCTGGTGATGGAGGTCGTCTCGGACGTGCTGGAGCAGGACCCGGAACGGCGGGTCTCGGTAACGGTCGGGGACCTGCCGCGGTGCTCCGCGGACCGCGCGATGCTCCGGATGGTGTTCGCCAACCTGGTCGGCAACGCCGTCAAGTTCTCCCGGTACGCGGATAGCCCCCGGATCGAGGTCGGGGCGACCACGGACGGGGGGGAGACGGTCTATTACGTCCGGGACAACGGCGTGGGGTTCGACAGGGTCGACGCGGACGCGATCTTCAGGCCTTTTTTGCGCCTGCACCGGTCCGACCAGTTCGAGGGGTCGGGGATCGGCCTTGCCACGGTGGCCCGGATCATCCGGCGGCACGGCGGGAGGGTCTGGGCCGATTCCAGCCCGGGCGAGGGTTCGACGTTCTTCTTCACCCTGCCGGCCTCGATCCAGTGAACTCTTCTGGAATTACTGCAGCCCGGACACGCGCCGTCCCCATGAATGGTTGCACGGTTCAGCGATAGCTATATATCCCTATTGGTCATGTAGTGGCTCGGTGAAGTCTATGAAGAAAGAGAGCACCAGCAAATCCGAGGCGAAGCCGGAGACCAAGTCGCGCTCGGCGAGCGAAACGAAGAAGACAGCCCCGTCGGAGTCGGACACGAAGAGCCGCTCCGGTGCCAGGGCCCGGTAACCGGGCCGGCATTCCCTTTTCCGAACACAACAGGTAATGCGGCGCCGCACCTGGCCCCTCCGGGTACGGCCCGCCGCTCCATCCCAGCCCGGCGCGGGCTCGACCTTCTTCTTCACCCTGCCGGCCTCGTGACCGGCCTTCGATCGGCGCAGGACGGCCCCGCTGCCCGGAACCGGCGGGGGGCAGCGGGTGGAGAACGGCCCGGTTTCTCGCGCTCCCCCGGCCCGGCACGGTGAACTCCGCTCGCACCGTCACCGTCCCCTTCGTCCTCACGGCGCTGGCGATTGTGGCTCTCGCGGGCCCGGCGCTGCCGGACAAGGGTCCCCTCCCACTGGAACGCCGGGCGGAGATAACCGGGTACATTCACCTTTCGCGGGGCGGTCCCGGCTGTCCCGCTGGCGATGGTGTTCGTGACAGCCCCGTTCGTCCTGCCGCCGCGGATCGGCCCGAACAGGGAGTTGCGGGGCGTTCCGCCGGCACTCCGACGGGGTCGTCCGTGCCGTCGCGGCGTCCCCCCCGCGGTCCTCCGGGAACCCGGTCGGCCCCGACCTCCTCGTCCCGCTCTGTTTTCCCGGGTGGGGCTCTCCGTTTCCACCGGGCACCGCCCGAGCGCGCCGGGCCGACCTGGTTTGCCGGGACCGCCACCCCCGGACCCCGAGCAGCGAACCGGCCTGGAACGGGGCCCTCGCCCGTGGAGAGCACCCCGGGGCCGCCGGGTTCGTCGCGATGGCCGGTGTCCTTTTCGGACCGTTCTGGCTCCGGTTCGTCCACACCTCCCGTCATCGGCCCGGTCAACCCGGCAACCTGCCCCCGCCCCGGGTTCCGATGGGAGCAGGGACTCCCCCGGTGAATTTGCGGAGATTCGACCCGGTTGCACGGCCAGGCCAGGTCGGCGACGTCGAACGCCCGGGGGGATTCCGCGACAGGGCGCACCCGTCGAGGGAGGGGCACTCACCGGTTCTCGACCCGGTCGAACGGCGGCAAGAGGATCCGGCACCGCCCGGGCCCGGGCTACGACGCCGGGGGAGGCCCGAGCGTGAACGAGAACGACGCGCCCCTCCCCGGTTCGCCCTCCGCCCAGCAGCGTCCGCCGTGCCGCTCGACGAGCCGGCGGACGAGCGAGAGGCCGATCCCCGAGCCCTCGTAATCCCGCGCGTCGTGGAGGCGGGTGAAGTCGTTGAAGAGACGGCACGCGTCATCGGGTGAAAACCCGATACCGTTGTCCGTCACGGTGAAGACCGTCTCGTCGCCGTCCGTCCCGGTCGAGACCTCGATCCGGGCCGGGTCGCGGGCCCGGGTGAACTTGACGGCGTTCGAGAGCAGGTTCTGGTAGACGTGACGGAGCATCTCGGCGTCGGCCCGGCACGGCGGCAGACGGCTGATGGCGACCTCGACGTTCCGCTCCGCGGGCTCCTGGAGGAGCTCGCCCATCACGGACCGGACAAGGTCCTCCGTCTCCACCCATTCGAGGGCGAGCGGCCGCCGCGACAGGCGGGAGAGCGCGAGGAGCCCCTCGATGAACCGGTTCGCGCGGTGGACACCGTTTCGGGCGCGGTCGACCAGGGCGATCGCGTCGGCCGAAAGACCGTCCCGGTGCTCCATCATCAGGATCCCCAGGTAGCCGTCGATGGCCCGGAGCGGGGCGCGGAGGTCGTGCGAGACCGAGGAGCTGAACGCCTCCAGGTCGCGGACGGCCGCCTGCAGCTCGGCTGTCCGCTCGGCAACGCGCCGCTCCAGCTCGGTTGCGAGCGCGGCGAGGCTCGCCTCGGCCTCTCTCCGCCCGGTGACGTCGCGGCCGACCGACTGGAACTCGAGGACGGCGCCGTCCTCGCCGAAGAAGGCGCGATCAGACCACTGGAGCCAGCGGACGCGGCCGTCGGAGAGGACGACGCGGTGCTCGGTCGTCCCGACGGGGCGCTCCGGCGAGAACGACCGGAAGTGGGTGCCGAGATGGGTGCGGTCATCCGGGGGGACGTCCGGCGCGAACCGCGAGCCGCCGATCGTCGCCGGGTCGAGGCCGAAGAACCGGCAGTAGGCCTCGTTCGCGACGAGGTGGGTGCCGTCGGGCAGGAACCGGCAGACCAGCTCCTGCTGGCTCTCGACCACGGCCCGGTACCGGGCCTCGCTCTCGGCGAGCCACTGGCGGGCCTGCCGGCGCAGGAGCGCGACGGACGCCTGGCGGATGAACGCCTCGATCAGCTCCCGGTTCGCGAGGTCCGCGCCATTCCTCGCGGCGATCGTCACGCAGCCGTAGAGGCCGTCGCGGCAGTTGAAGCCCATGGTGTAATACTTGCCGATGTCGAGCCGCCGCTCGATGTTGTCGCAGACCTCCTCCGGCACGCTCCCGAAGAAGCAGAAGTAAATCGAGGTGACCCCCTCCACGATCCGGTTGCACCCGAGCGTCGTCGTCATCAGCGCCAGGTGCGCCTCGTCGAACGGCACGAGGTGGCCGACGAGGTCCCTTCCCGAGCTCCTCTTCGGCGACCCGCCGGGCCGGCTCCTCGGGGAGCACCTGGCGCACTACCAGGTGGCGGGTGCCCGGGGCGAGCGAGAAGAGCACGACGAAGGAGCCCGGCACGAGGGCGTGGACCCGCTCGCCGATGTAGCGGTAGATGTCCTCGTCGTCCTCCATCCGGATGAAGTCCATCGCCGTTGCGGACAGGAACTCCAGGAACTCGTTCTGGCGGTAGAGCGAGACGGACGGCGCGTCCTTCTCGACCAGGCGTTCAATCGTCTTCCCGAGGGCGACGAGCCGGTCCTTCGGGTCGCCGCTCTTCTCGACGTAGCGGTCGATCCCGCTGTTGAAGGCGTCGACCACGATCTCGCCGTGGCCCGGCTCAATGAAGAGGATGAAGGGGATCGGGCCGGCTTCGGCCCGCACGATCGAGAGGAGAGCCAGGACCTCGTCGTCGGGGGGGTCCGCGACCACCGCGTCGAAGGGCTGCGCCCGGAAGAGGGCGATCGCATCTGTGAAGGTGCCGGCCGGCGCGACCTCCAGGGCCCCGTCCCCGGACAGGTGCTGCTCAGCCCGCGCGCGCCACGCTGGGTCGTGGTCGTAATAGAGCAACCAGGCCATTCCGAACCACACGGAGCCCGTGTGTCCGGACGACACGTTAAATCGTTCGGTTCTTCCCTGGATTGACGGGTCCGGCCTGTCGCCGAGTCCGCAGGTCTTATCGTTCGCGACATATCCCGTCCCGGAGTTCTCATCGTTTCCGCGGGAGTCGGCCCCGCCCCCGCGTGCCGGGGGTCAGGGTGTCGATGACGACGAGTTTCGGCCGTTACATCGTCCGCGGACACCATCGAGGGGCGCGCCGTCCGGTGCTGCCCGGGATCACCGAGCGGCCCGTGTTCGTGGACACGCCCTCGCACGTCGAGAACCTGACGCGGAACCGGGCTCGAACGCATGCGGAGCCGGGTCGTCACGGACATTCCGGTGGTGGTCGAGGAGGTGAATCCGCCATCGGTGCACAGCGTGGAGACGCGCGGCGTCAAGCTCGAGTACCGGACTCCGAATCCGGTTAGGGCAGGAGCGATCAGAGCGGCACGCTCCGACCAGAGGTTTCAAGTGAGCACGTGGCCAGTCCTGGGCATGGTAACGCCGGCAAAGGTCCTCGTGGTGATGGGCAGCCCGAGGAAGGGGAATACCTACGGGGCTGCAGAACGGCTCCGGATGCTCATGGAGGCTCGCGGCCCCGTGACGTTCGAGTACCTCTGGCTCAGGGACGCCGCGCTCGAGCAGTGCCGGGGGTGCGCCGCCTGCGTCGGGAAGGGAGAGGAGTTCTGCCCGAACAGGGACGACGTGCCGGGCATCGTTAGGGCGATGCACGGGGCGGACGGCATCATCCTGGCGTCGCCGGTCTTCAGCTGGCAGGTCCCAGGCCTGCTCAAAGTTCTGATCGACCGGCTCAGCTACACCATGCACCGTCCGCACCTGTACGGCAAGAAGGTCCTGGTCCTCGCGACCGCGATGCTCGGTACGAAAGATGTCGAGAGATACCTTGTCAGGGTGGCACAGTTCTGGGGAGCCGAGGTCGTGGCGACGGCCGGGTTGATCACCCCGCCGACGGTCCCGGCGCGACAGCGGAAGAAGAACGAACGGGTTCTCGCCACGGCGGCAGAGTCCTTCTACCGGGCCCTGCAACCGGAGCGGCGCACGAGCCCGCCACTCAGGTCAGT
>DAEF01000007.1:0-388 GCA_002495225.1 Methanoregulaceae archaeon UBA288
CGCCAAGTTCGAACTGACGGAGTGAAAGAATAATGGTACGTCTATACCGCGAGAACCGGTCCAAGTTCCTCCGGGTCAAGTGCCCGGACTGTGAGAACGAACAGGTCGTCTTCGAGAAGGCGAGCACCACGGTAGCCTGCGTGGTCTGTGGGCGCGTGCTCGCGGAGCCCCGCGGCGGCAGCGCCGAGATTCGGGTGGAGATCCTGGCCGCCCTTGAGTGACGTCATGAACGAGTCGTCGTGGCCCGACGAGGGCGAACTGGTCGTCTGCACGGTGACGCAGGTCAAGGACTTCGTCGCCTTCGTGCACCTCGACGAGTACGGGGAGCGCGAGGGCCTCATCCCGATCTCCGAGATCGCGACCGGGTGGATCAAGTACATCCGCGACC
>DAEF01000007.1:416-4009 GCA_002495225.1 Methanoregulaceae archaeon UBA288
AGAAGATCCGCGAGTGGAAGAACGAACAGAAGGGCCGAATGTGGATCGGCTTTGCGGCGACCGCCTCGGGCGTGCCCGCGGAGGAGATCACCTCGGCCCTGTACCAGGAATACGCTCTGCTGTACGAGGCGTTCGAGGACATTGTCGTCGACGAGGAGGGCTTCCGTTCGCGGATCGCCCTCCCCGAGAACGCCCTAGAGGCCGTGATAGCGGTCGGAAAAGAGAACGTCAAGATCCCCCGGGTGACCGTGACGGGCGTGCTCATGCTCACCTCGCCCAAGCCCGACGGGGTAAACGTGATCCGGCGGGCGCTCCGCGCCGCCGAGCCGAAGATCGACGGTGTCGAGATCGACCTGTACTACGTCGGTGCGCCGAAGTATGGGATCAAGGTCACGGCTCCCGACTACAAGCTGGCCCAGAAGGCGATCGAGCGGGCTGCAGAGGCTGCCGTCGGCGTGATGGAGCGGGCCGGCGGCGAAGCGAAGTTCACGCGCAAGCAGAAACCCGGCAAAGGCGCATGAAGGGCCGGATGCGGCGCTGCGGGACCGATGGCACGTACACGCTTGCCGAACGGTGCCCTACCTGCGGCAGACCCACGGCATCGGCCCACCCGCCCCGTTTCTCACCCGAGGACAGGTACGGCCGCTACCGGAGACTGGTGAGCTGAATGGAACCGGTCGAGATCACGTACTTTTCAAACGATGAACCCGGGGGACCCACGGTTCTCGTCGGAGGACTTCCGGGGATCGGCCAGGTCGGCAAGGTCGTGGTCGACCACATCCTCCACGAGATCGACGCCGAGAAGGTCGCCGAGATCCACTCGATCCATTTTCCGCCGCAGGTGGTGAACCGCCCCGACGGCACCTGCCGCCTGGTCAACAACGAGGTCTGGCGATACCGCTCGCCGACAACGACGTACCTCTTTCTCGTCGGGGACTGCCAGAGCGTCTCGCCCGAGGGGCACTACGTTCTCGCGGACCGCTACCTCGACTGCGCCGAGCGGTTCGGCGTCAAGCGCATCTTCACGCTCGGCGGTTATGGCGTCGGCCACCTCGTGGACGAGCCCCGTGTCCTCTCGACCGTGACCCACGCCCACCTCCGGCCGGCGGTGGAAGAGGCCGGCGGAACCTTCGACGGCGACGAGGCCGGGAGCGGGATCGTCGGGGCCGCGGGGCTGATCATCGGCCTCGGGGCCCGGCGGGGCCTGGAGGGGGTCTGCCTGATGGGCGAGACCTCCGGCTACCTGGTCGACCCCAAGTCGGCCGCCGCCGTGCTCCGGGTCTTCTGCCGCCTGACCGACATCGGTGTCAGCCGCGACCGGCTCCAGGGGCGTGCCGAGGACATGGAACAGGCGCTCGAGCAGGTCCGCGAGTTCGAGCGGGTCCGGCAGAACGACGAGCTCTCGTACATCGGGTGAGGATGGACCTCAACTGCGATCTCCACCTCCACTCTCCGTTTGCCCACGGCGTCAGTCGCCGGATGACCCCCGAGGGACTGCTCGCGGCCTCGGTGCAGAAGGGGATCGGCGCCATCGGGACCGGGGACGCGCTCCACCCGGAGTGGCAGAAGGCCTGGCGGCCCCACCTCGAGAACGACCTCGGGATCGTGGTCGTGCCGACGATCGAGGTCCAGGCCGAGAAGCGGGTCCATCACCTGGCCCTTTTTCCCGACTTCGACGCGGTCGAGGCCTTCGGGGACCTGCTCGCTCCGCACGGTAACAATCTCAGATCGGAGGGGAGGCCGCACGTCCACCTCTCCGGCGGCGACGTGGTCCACGCGGCCCATGAGGCCGGCGGGCTTGCCGGGCCGTCGCACGCGTTCACCCCGTGGACCGGGATCTATGCGGCCTTCGGCAGCATCGCGGCCTGTTACGGCGACGAGCCGATCGACTTCCTGGAGCTCGGCCTCTCGGCCGACTCGTCGTACGGCGCCGGGATCACCGAGCTCTACGATGTCCCGTTCATCTCGTCATCGGACGCCCACTCGCCCGAGCTCCACCGGCTCGGACGCGAGTTCACGCGCCTCGCCGTCGACCGGCCCACGCCGGGAGGCGTGCTCGACGCGCTGAAGCGCGGCCGGGTCGTGATGAACGTCGGGCTCTTTCCCGAGGAGGGAAAGTACAACGAGACGGCCTGTATCCGGTGCCTCCGCCACTTCTCACTGGCCGAGGCCGGGACGCAAGGGTGGCGCTGCCCCGACGACGGGTCGCCCCTGAAGATGGGCGTCCACGACCGGGCCCGCGTGCTCTCGGACGGCGAGCCGCGTCCCCGCCCGCCGTACCTCCACCTGATCCCGCTCGCCATGGTGATCGCCGAGGTCCTCGGGCTCGCGTCCCCGACGGCGAAGGCGGTCCGCCGGGCGCACGAGGCCCTGCTCGCGGCCTTCTCGACCGAGATCGCGGTCCTGGTCGACCTCCCCGAGAGCGAGATCGCCGCCGTGGACCCGGGTGTGGCCCGGGCGATAGGCGCTCTCCGCGCGGGCCGTGTCGTTCTCCATCCCGGCGGAGGCGGGTGCTACGGGACCTTCGAGATTCCACGCGACTGACCCGCGGGGCCCCGGCAGACAGAACCCTTTTTGGGGCCGCGCGGTGAATGTTGATGACATGCTCGTGATCAGGAGGGACGTCTGTGGATACTGCGGTTGCTGTGTCTCAGTCTGCCCGCAGGGTGCGCTCGAGTTGATCGACGCCTATCTTTCAGTCGAGGGGGATTGTACCGGCTGCGGCGTCTGCGCCCGCGCCTGTCCGCTCGGAGCCCTGGAGGTCCCGGATGAAACCTGAGTACGACGTCCTCGTCGTCGGCGGCGGCCCCGGCGGGGCCCTTGCCGCCAGGGAGGCAGCCGAGCGCGGTCTGCGCGTCGGCCTCATCGAGAAGCGGCCTGCGATCGGCGTCCCGGTCCGGTGCGCCGAGGGTGTCGGCCGCGACCTGCTCGAGGAGTTCATGGACCCGGACCCGGCGTGGATCTCGGCCGAGATCGACCACGCCGTTCTGGTCGCGCCCGATGAATACCGGATGACTCTCGAGCCCTCCATGGCCGGGAGCGAGGTCGGGTACGTGCTCGACCGGAAGCGGTTCGACCGCGAGCTCGTGATGCAGGCAGCCGAAGCAGGTGCCGACGTCCAGGTCAAGACGCGGGCCGTCGCGCCGATCATGGAGAACGGGGCCGTTGCCGGCGCGCGGATCGAGGCGAACGGCGTCATCGAAGACGTCAGGGCCCGCGTCACGGTCGCGGCCGACGGGGTCGAGTCCAAGTTCGCGCGATGGGCGGGGATCGACACGACCGTGCCGCTTGCCGAGATCGAGACCTGCGTCCAGTACCTGATGACCGGGATCGATATCGACCCGGCCGCGACCGTCTTCTACCTCGGTAACGAGGTCGCGCCCGAGGGGTACGTCTGGGTCTTTCCCAAGGGAGAGCGGACCGCGAACGTCGGGATCGGGATCAGCGGAAAGAAGTGCCGCGACGGCAGCAGGCCGCTCGACTACCTGAACCGGTTCGTCAAGTCCCACTTTCCGGACGGACGCGTGATCGAGTGGATTATCGGCGGTGTCCCGGTCTGCCGCCCGCTCGAGCGGACCGTCGCGGACGGCCTC
>DAEF01000058.1 GCA_002495225.1 Methanoregulaceae archaeon UBA288
GGTTCCCTTCCGGGTTCATTCCAACCCGGGGGACAGTCGCACGTGCGCACCTGCGATCGGGCGATGCGGGAACGGCCCGCGCTCTCGATCGGGACCTGCCCGTGGTGCCGCAGAATCCGGCTCGAGAAGGGCAGGCCCGGCCGGATAGATCATCGGGCAGTCCGCTGCTGCCGCGCTCCCGTCTCCCGGTCCGGCGGCTCGGGGCGGCTGCCGCACCTCCTCTGGCGGCCGGCGGAGCGGGAGGGACGGGATTCATATTAAGATTCTTCAGGACGAAGACATCGCTCATGATGATGCGCTGGTGGCCGGCCGTCTGCCTCGTGGCGTTCGCGCTCCTGGCCTGCGGCTGCACGCAGGCACCCACGGAAACCCCGATCCCGGTTCCGACCACGCCGGTCGGCGCAGGGCCGGCGACCGTGACCGTATCGGTCGTGACGACAGCGGTGACGAGCGACGGCGGCGGGGCCGCCACCCTGACCGACGAGGAACGGCACTGGCTGGCGTACATGCGCGAGGAAGAGAAACTCGCCCGGGACGTGTACACGGTCCTCTACGAGCGATGGAACGAGCCGGTCTTCGGCACCATCGCGCCGAGCGAGCAGCAGCACATGGACGCCGTCGGCAGTCTGCTCGAGGCGTACGGTCTCCCGGACCCGGCGGCCGGCAACGGCCCGGGCGAGTTCGAGGAGCGTGACCTCCAGGAGTTATACGACGGGCTGGTTCGGAACGGATCCGTCTCACGGGTCGCCGCCCTGGAGGTGGGCCGCCTCGTCGAGGAGACGGACATCGCCGACCTGGACCGGGCGATCGCGGCGAGCCGGCACGACGACATCACGGCCGTGTACCGCAACCTCCGGCAGGGATCCGTGAACCACCTCGCGGCGTTCAACAGGCGTCTGGCGACGGCGTGATACACCGGCCGGTCACCGGCATCGGCGGGTCCGGGCTGTCCGCGTGGCAGGCGCGTGCGAACGTGCCGCCGCGCTCGAGCGCGGGAGAAGCCCGCCCCCGGCGGGCAGGACGCGACGATCAGGAGGACGGCGAGCAGGACGCCGTTCAGATGCCGCGAGCTCATTGTATCAGAGCTATCCGAAGGAAAGATAATCCTGGCGATGCGTTCCCAAGCACTGAACGGAAAAGTGGGCCCAGTGGCCTCGCCATGAGCCCGGCGTTCACTTTCGCACCGCAACCCCGTCCCCTCATATAGTCCCCTGTCGAGGATCTGATCGGCCGCCGCCTCACCACGACGGCGGCACCACATCGGAGATTTTTGTATGCGAATGAGCACACAACGCGGCCCCTCCACCCTTCCCCGGTACCAGCGTGGCGGTCGGACGGGGCGCATGACGACGGCGGGAGGCGCGGCATGAGCTGCCGCTCCGAGCTCCCGCTCGTCCTCGAGCGCTGGAGGCGGTTCCGCCGGGCGCTGAAGGTCGAGGACCAGCCGGCGATGGACCGGCTCATCGCCGCGCTCGAGACGAACGGGCCGGCGACCTTCGCCGGGCTCGACGACCCGCTCGAGGCCGCGATCCTCGCTGTGCTGCTCGAGCTCGAACGGGGGGCTGAGGACCGTGCGCCTGCAGCACTGGCCCGGAGCAGCGTATGAGCCAGGCCGGCGGCAGACCCGCCGCCCGTGGCCCCCGCGGGTACGCCGCGCTCCTCGAGCGGCTCACCGCCGTCGAGGACGGCATCCGCGACGACCGGCACCGCCAGCCGGCGGAGGTGGTCGAGGCGATCGCGCGCTCCTGGATTGAGGGGGTGACCGTCCGCGAAGCCGCCGCCCGCGCCGGCGTCTCCCGGGAGATCGTCCGCGACCGGCTCCGCCGGGCCGGCGCCCTCGGGTACCTGTTTCGGGAGCGTCGACGTCATGTCCAGGAGGTGTTCGAGAATCGCGGGCCCGAGCTTGTCGCCGCGTACGAGGCCGGCGGAACGGTCGCAGACCTCGCGGCCGATACCGGGATCGGTTCGCATACGCTCCGGGCCTACCTGGTCGATCACGGTGTCGCGATCCGCACCCCCAACTGGCAGGTGCGGGAGGTCCTCGAGGCCCGCGGCGACGAGTTCGTCGCCGCCTACAGGGCCGGTGCGACACTCAACGAGATCGCCGCCAGCACCGGGATCAGCACCCCACGATCCGGCCGTACCTGGTCGCCTGTGGCGTCACGCTCCGCCGTGGCCGCCCCTGGCCGGCACGGGCGGCCCTCGAAGCTCGGAGTGCCGGGTTGATCGCCGCGTACGAGGCCGGCGCGACGATCAGGGCCCTCGCGGCCGATGCCGGGGTCAACCCGCAGACGCTCCGGGCCTTGCTGGTCGATCACCGTGTCGCGATCCGCGACCGGCCCCGGCGGGGGCAGGAGGTCCTCGCGGCCCGGGGCGACGAGCTGATCGCGGCCTACGAGGCCGGGGCATCGATCACGGGGCTCGCAGCGAAGGTCGGTGTGAACCGCCATCTGCTCACAATGTTCCTGGTCTCCAGGGGAGTCGCGATGCGTAAGGGGTATCGGGGGCGGCCGCAGATCCCCGCCTCCCACGCCCCCGGGTTGATCGCGGCCTACGAGGCCGGCGCGACGACCAGGGCCCTCGCGGCCGATGCCGGGGTC
>DAEF01000060.1 GCA_002495225.1 Methanoregulaceae archaeon UBA288
GCGTTAATTAAAGAATCACCAAAAAAAACCTTCGCGGACGCGATCGCCTCCCGGGTGGCCGGCACCGGTCCCCGGCCGCTGGACCAGCGGGCAACCGTCGAGAAGATGCAGGGGTTGAAAGACTCGTCCGGGCCCGGACCGTCGGGGAAGGAGCGGACGCTCTCGGCCCCGGCCCACCAGGGGTCTTCGAGGTCGAGCCGTTCCAGCGCCGCGGCCGGTGCTGTCATGGTCGCCCCCGGCTCGCCGGACAGGTAAGCAACCCGCTTCAACCGGATGGGCCGGACTCCCGGGGACGAGGCACCCGGGATTTCCACTGCAACATCACAACGGGCGGATCGACCTCGCCGACGTACCCCGGCTCGTCGACACCCTCTGAGCAATGCCCGTCCCTCTGTTATCGCTCCTGGGATCCCGCCGCGAGGTCCCGGACGTACGCGCCGAAGTCGTGCCAGACCGAGAGCGCGGCGACGATCGAGCCGTCGACGACGACCGGGGTCGAGGTGATCAGGGTCCGGTAGACCGTGCCGTCGTCGAAGGTCAGCTCGAACCGTTCGCCATGGAGCACGACCTCGCCGCGGAGCGCCCTGACGTACGGGAGGTCGCTCCGGACGATGGGGCTGCCGTCGGCGCGGCGCACCCGGTAGCGATCGATGATCCCGTCCATGGTATCACCGGCGGCCGGCGGCCCGGAGAGGCGGGCCATGGCGCGGTTCACGGCGGCGACCCGCCCGCCGCGGAGGAAGACCAGGGCGGGCACGTCGATGGCATCGAGGAGATCCAGGAAGGCGGCGTCGAGAAATGCGGGCGCCTCCGGATCGGCGGCGGGGGGCGTGGTGGGCTCCATGGTACCGCAACGACGTGCGCCGGGAGAGTATTGAATGGTTCCGAAATACCGCGCGGCCGAGATAACCAGGCACTCGGCGGATCGAGGGCCGGGGCCGCGTTCCCCGAGGTCAACCCGCGAGCACTGCCGTCCCTGCCCCGGCCGTTTCGACGGGCCTGGCGGTTCCGCCACAAGCACCGCACAGCGATGCCGCCCTCCCGGGCATCGACGATCGGCCGGCACCGGGAGTCGCTACGGGGAGCGCGGTCCGTTCACCACGGAGTTCGTGTTGGCGTGCACGCACCCTGCGGCATGGATCGGCCGGTGAAGGTCCTCGTCGTGACGGGCGGCCCGCGAAAGGGGAACACGTTCGAGACCGCCGCGCGAATCCACGGACTGCCCCCGGGGCGGGGCCGGGTCGAGTTCGAGCATCTCTGACTCAAGGACGCGAAGATCCTCCCGTGCCGGGGATGCGCGGTCTGCGTCGGCACGGGGGAAGAGACCTGCCCGAACAGGGACGGGATGCCGGCGATCCGGCACAGGATGCACGACGCGGACGGCGTCATCTTCTCATCGCCGGTCAACAGCCGGATGGTCGCGGGCCGTTTCAAGGTCTTCATCGACCGGCTCACCTGCACCGTGCACCGGCCGCGGTTCCACGGCAGGAAGGTCCTCGTCGTCTCGACGGGCATGTTCGCCCCAAGGAGGTCGAGGACCACCTCGCCGGGGTGGCGCGGTTCAGGGGGTTCGAGATCGTGGGAACAGCCGGCTTGAGAAGAACGAGCGAATCCTCGCGACGGTCGCCGCGTCCTTCTCCAGGGCCCTCCAGTCGGATCGCCCGGCGAGCCGCAGGCTCGGGGAGGTCGTCAGGTTCCACGGCGCCCGTGCGCTCATCGATGGGCAGAAGGACGAGACGCCGGTCGATCAGCGGTACTGGAAGGAGCACGGGCGGTTCGAACCGGGGTGCCCGGACTGCACCGACGCGCCGGTCAACCCCGCCCATTCCGCTGTCGGCCGGCTCGTGGAACTGGTGATGCGGCGCCAGACCCGGATCGGCCGGGTGTCGCAGGGAACCTGACGCCGTCGTCGACCGATGCTCCCCCCCGCACTCGAGTGCAGGCCCACCCCCGCGGGTCCGGAACGACCGGCAGCTGGTGCGCACCCAGCCCCTGTCGCGGAGAGCGGGGGTCTTCCCGGCCAGGCCGGCCCCGGCACACCGGTGGCGGTTCGGACAAAGGAGCCTGGCGGGGCTTCCTCCCGGGTACCCGGCAGGGAGGAGAACCGAACCCGTGCTCGCCGACCCGGTGAAACCAGGATACCCGCGATCCGGGGAATGTATCAATCCGGGCGTGACGGAGCCGGCTTTCGGATCGTCGTCACGGTCATCGTCTCGGAGGCGATGGTAATGGTGTCCTCCTTCTCGAAGGCGGAGAGGATGAGTTCGTTCAACCGGGAGCGAAGGATGCGGCGGGTGCGGGAATCGGTGACGTACCGGGCATCGAGGGTGATCCAGTTGTCGGTGAGCCCGATGTACACGGAGGGTTCCACGACTTTTCTCGGGAGATAGTATCTCTGGCCGAGACGCTCGATCTCGAGCTCCGCCTGCGCCGTCATCGCATCGGTCTCTGTCGAGAGGATCGAGAGAACGATCTCCCTCGCCCGCCTCCAGTCGCTCTCGTAGGTCAGGGGGATGGAGATCTCGTCCCAGAGGAAAGAGTGATCCCGGTTGTAATTAATGAAGGAATGGTTCAATACGAGGCCGTTGGGAATCGAGAGTAACCGCCCGGACGGCTGATCTCCGCCCACCCATCCCCGTATCTCCATCAGCGTGGTTTTCAGGATCCCGATGTCCATGACATCCCCGATCCGGTCGTCGATGGCGATCCGCTCCCCGACGCGGTAATAGCCGGAGACGATTATCAGGATTCCGCCCACGATATTCTTGATCACGTCCTGGAGTGCGAACGCGATCCCGGCGCCGATGATCCCGTAGGCAACGAGGAGCGAGGACGGTTCGGCCACCCAGACGCGCAGGCTGAGGAGAAGTACGATGACGGCAGAGACGAGAGAGACGCCCTTCATGGCGGTATAGCGGGTCTTCATGTCCTGGATCCGCCTGACGAGGATCATACCCACGATTACGGAGAACACGAGGTACGCGATGGTGACGACGAGCGCGGTAAAAAAGAGGTTCGCGACGAGAGGGTCGTCGGTGACGTACGTCGCAGCACCGAACGCGGCGGATGCCAGAACGAGTATGACCGAGATCAGGATCTGCCGTTTCATTCGCGTTTGTCACAGAATGTCTCCCCCTGTTATATAAATTTGAACCGGGGAAGGAGGATCGGTGATGGCCGGCGCTGGACACGATGCCGGTCTCGGGAGAAGGTGGCTCTCCCGGCACGGACAGGCACCCCCGCGACCCGGAGGGCTCGCAGTTCGGCCCGGGAACCGGTTCAGACGCAGATCGCCGGCGATATTCCGGGCGATCTCCTCACCAGTGGCCGGCCACCGTCGTCCCCGTGTCGGCCGCGGCTTGAAAATCGACCAGCACGGCCCGGATGACCGGGCGGCCCGGCCCTGGACCCTGATCGTTCACTTTCACACCGCAACCTTCCCTCCTCAAATAATTCCCCGTCGAGGATCAGATCGTCCGCCGCCCCACCACGGCGGCGGCACCACATCGGAGATTTTTATCATGTCCACCAGAGACGGACGCAGCCCCTCCACCCTTCCCCGGCACCAGCGTGGCGGTCGGACGGGGCGCACGAGAGCAGCAGGAGACCGCGAGGTGCGGGGATGGTGAACGGGACCGGGCCGGCCGTACCCCCGGGTCCCACTGCGCCGGACGCGCTGCATGGCAACAGCACCTCCCGCCCCGGTACCGCGGCGCTCCTCGAGCGGCTCGCCGCCGTCGAGGCCGGCGGAGCGATATCGCGCCTCGCGGCCGATGCCGGGATCAGCACGACCACCACCCGGGCGTTCCTGATCGCCAGGGGTGTCCAGCTCCGCCACACCATCGGAAGGCCCCCGCGGGAGGAGCGGCCCCGGGCGAAGGACGAGGACACCACCACGGTGCAGATCGACCCGGCCCTCGAGGCGCGTATACGCGAGCGGGTCGCCGCGGGCGATGCCCGGAGCGTCGAGGACTTCATGATCCAGGCGGTCCTCCTGAAGTTCGAGGTCGACCGGATCCCCATCGACGGGAAGACGACCGGCGACGACCCGGTCGACAGGTACTTCGACTCGCCGCTGGGGCGCGAGCGGCTCCGGAGAGTGGTGCAGGTGGCGCTGCAGACGCTCCCGCCAGGCCGGAAAACCGTCGCGGAGCCGGGATGGGCCGGATCTTCCTGAGCCAGCGGCTGGGTGTCCGCGCAACGGCCGAACGCTGGCGGCGGCTCGGCCGCGATCTTTGCGACCGGGACCAGGGCGCGCTCGATTGGCTCGCCGGGATGGCGACGGCGCACGCGAGCGAGGCGTTCTATGCGCTCGACGACCCGCTCGAGGCCGCGGTCCTCGGGGTGCTGCTCGAGCTCGAGAAGGGGGGCGGGAGAGCCGTGCGGCTCCGGCCCGAGCCCGTGAACCCGCGTGGGACCGGCCGGCAGGCCGGCGGGAGCTGACCGTGTGGATCCTGGACACCACAGTCGAGCGGGACCGGGTCGCGCTCTGGGGCCCGGGCGGCGCGGTCGAACGGGCGCCCTGCCCGCCGTCGTTCCTCCTCACCCTCGCTGACCCGGTCCGCCACTGGGAGGTCGTCGAGGCGCTCGACGCCGCGTTCGGCGCGGAGCCGGTGACGGTCCGGACCATCCACAGCGAGCAACCGGGCTGGCAGATCAACGCCGGGAAGGACGTGGCCGCCGCGGTGCTCCGGCAGCTGCACTACGGCGCGCAGTGCTACAACGTCGACGTCCGCCGGGACCAGCAACACCTCGCAGAGCACCACCTCCTGCCCTGCACCGGGCCGGGCGAGGAGCGGTTCTCGATGACGCTCGCGCAGGACCTCGTGGTGACCGAGCTCGCGCTCGACGGCGATCCCGCCCGGGCCGACCGGGTCGACGGCTGCACCGTGACCGACGGCGACCGCGCCCGGCGGCTCGAGGGCGACGAGCCGACCGTGCTCGGCGACCTCTTCGGACTCGTCGAGGCGATCGACCCCGACGTCGTCCTCTTCCCGAACGCGGACACCTGGACCGAGCGGCTCGTCACGAAGGCGGAGGGCTACGGGATCGAGACGACGTTCTCGCGGACCGGGCGGTACGTCACGCTCGGCTCGCGGTCGTACTTCTCGTACGGGCGGATGTACCACAAGCCGAAGGCGATGATCCCGGCCGGCCGCGTGCTGATCGATACGGAGCAGTCGTTCACGTACCGCGAGGGCGGCCTCTCCGGGGTGCTCGTCGCGGCCCGGATCACGGGCCTCTCGCCGAACCGCACGGCGCGGGTCACGCCTGGCACGCTCATCTCGTCCTTCGAGGTGTATGCGGCGCTCGCCCACGGGATCGCGGTGCCCTGGCAGAAGGCCGACGCCGAGCGGGTCAAGACCCTCGCGGCACTGAAAGCGGCGGACCGCGGCGGCATGATGTTCCAGCCGGCACCGGGGGTGTACGAACGGGTCCACCAGCTCGACTTCACCTCGCTCTACCCGTCGATCATCGTGAAGCACAACCTCTCGCCCGAGACGGTCGAGCACCCCGAACGGTCAGGCTTTCTCGCCGGGTGCCTCCGGCCCCTGCTCGAGATGCGGATCGGCACGAAGGCGGCGAAGAAGGCAGATCCAAGTATCGCCGGCATGGACTCGGTCCTGAAGTGGATGCTCGTGACCTGCTTCGGGTACACGGGCTATAAGAATGCGAAGTTCGGGCGGGTCGACGTGCACGAGGCGATCACGCGGATATCGCGCGAGGTCCTGGTCTCGTCGAAGGAGCTGGCCGAGGCGCTCGGATTCGACGTCCTGCACGGGATCACGGACTGCCTCTTCGTCCAGGGCGAGCCCGTGGACCGGCTCAGGGCCGCGATCGAGGCGGCGAGCGGGTACCTGATGGAGGTGGAGACCTTCGACTGGGTGGTCTTCCTGCCGCAGAAGAACGGGACAGGGGCGTACACGCTGTACTACGGCCGGCTCGACGACGGCGAGGTGAAGGTCCGGGGGATCATGGCCCGGCGGGGCGACTGCCCCGCGTACGTGCAGCGGTTCCAGGAGTCGGCCCTGGCGGTGATGGGCCGGGCCCGGTCGATCGCGGAGCTGCTGGATCTCGCCCCCGAGGTCGAGGAGTGCTACCGCCGGTACTGCGACGGGCTCGCGACGGCGCCGCTCGAGGACCTGGTGGTGAGCCGGCGGATCTCGACCGTGGACTACACGAAAAAGTGCCCGGAGCG
>DAEF01000174.1 GCA_002495225.1 Methanoregulaceae archaeon UBA288
CGGTACCGCTTCAGGTCCTCGACGTGCGATGGCGCGTCCACGAACTCGAGCCGCTCGGTGATCCCGAGCAGCACGGGCCGGCCCGTGCCGGCGAAGTTCCGGATCTCGATATCGACCGAGGCATCGTTCCCGACCATCTGCAGCGCCCGCCGCGTCGCGCCGTCCGAGACGAACCCCTCGACCTTCATCCGCTCGCCGCCGTACTCGACGACCAGGCCGTAGGCCGAGCCCGTGTCCCGGCAGCGCTCGAGCACGAGCCCGCCGGCCACCTGGTTCTTGCAGAGGAACCCGGCCTTCCGGTTGTGGTCGGCCGTGCAGTCGACCAGCCGGGCCGATTGTACATAAAACCCCGACTGGTAGAGCTCCGCCGGCTTCGTGCCCGAGCGATGGCCGTTCCAGCTCGCCCGGCAGCGCTCGAAGAGGACGTCCACGGCCCGCTGCCGGTGTCCGTCCCACGAGCCGTCGATGTGGAACCCGTCCTGCCAGCAGTCCACCGCCTCGGAGTCCCGCACCGTCATCCGGGCGATGTCGCCGGCGTCGGGGATGTCGAACCCGCATGACCACCGCTCCATGCCGCTCCCGGCCGCCAGGGCCGAGCACTGGTCGTACAGAATGTCCGCGAACCCGCCGCCCTCCTGCGCTCCCCCGGACAGGTTCAGGCTGAAGGCGTGGTGGTAGGTCCGGTGGCCCGTGCACCGGCGGAAGACCAGGTCCTTCACCGTTCGGCCGGCCCGGCCCCAGACCATGAACGCGGCCGTGCAGCCGCCCTTCTGCCCGAACGGCACGTACGCCCCGCCGATGGCGTGCGTCACGTACACGTCCTCGCAGGTGAACCGGTCGGCCGTGCCCTGAATGCCAATAAACCCGAACCCGCCGAGGTTCGCGAGCGTCACGCCGGGCTGATCGACAGAGATCCGGCACGGCTCGCGCCCGGCCATGAGCCGGGTGATCCCCGGCCCGGCCCCGCGGACGGTTACGTTCTCCGCCGGCCGGAGGTACCGGTTCCCGGCCGCGGTGAACCCCGCGTTCGCGTCGAACGTCCCGGCCGTCAGCTCGACCTCCCGGTCGGGGACCGAGAGCGCCTTTGACAGGACCGCGACGTCCGTCCGGCCGTCGCAGACGACGTCCGCGCGGTCCCGGTCGACCGGCGAGGCGTCCCGCGCAGCGACGACGATCATCACGGCCCCTCCCGCCGGCAGAGCTCGACGGCCAGGGCCTCGAGGTCCGCGACGAACCGGCCGACCCGGCCGGCGATCTCGCGGGCCTCCGCGTCCGTGATCTCCCCGTCCTGCCGGGCCGCGTAGTACGACGCGATCTCCGAGCAGAACGACTGCACGACCGCCACGACGGCGGACCCCCGCCGGCCGGCGCTCCAGCTCCCGAGGCCGAACGCGGCCCCGACGGCCAGCGCGACGAGGGCGGCCTGCGGCCAGCCCTCCGCGACGATCGTGACGCCGCCACCCGCGGTGACGGCGATCCCGCCGGCCACAAGGCCGGCGACGAGTGATGAATCCATGACTTCCGATGTGGAGCGAAGCCAGGGCCTGTTGGACGGTGGGAGTATGATCGCGATAACGGTAGAATCCATCCGTGGCCACGGGGGAGGGGTTCACGCCCCGGCCGCTGTCAGCCCCCGCACCCCGGCCGCCACGTCGGCCGAGTCGATCTCGGCCCCGCAGAGCCGCGACACCCGGCGGACCAGGGCGTCCCAGTCGTCCATCCGATCGCCGTTCGTATCGTTCTCGGGCAGCATCCGCGAGAGCCTGCCGGGGGGGTCGTCCCCGACGATCTGGAGGAGCGCCTCGAGGACGCTCCCGTTCCGGGCGGTGGCCGCGTCCCGCTCGGCCCGCATCGCGCGGACGGCGTCCCGGGCACGCTCGAGGTCGGCCTCGCGCTCGGCGTTGGCCTCGCGCTGGCGGGCGATGGTCTCCCGGGCCGCCTGGGCGAGCCGGTCGCGTGCTGTGTTCGGGGTCGCGCCCGGGTCGTCGTAGAGGAGGGCGATCTGGTCGCGGATGAATTTGGAGACGTTGAGCCCGTCGGCCTTGAGGAGCTGCACCAGCTCGGCCGGCAGCCAGATCGTCAGTTGTTGCAGCAGCCGGCCCTCGCGGTCAACTCTCACCGGTCACCGCCTCCGCGAACTGTCGGTGCTGCACAGACAGTAACTGTCTGTTCTGAGTACACAGTGGATCGTACGAGAGAGAGAGAGAGAAAGGCCATCAGTCGACCTCGACCACCGGGTGCTCGACCACGCACCCGGTCTCGTCCACGCGGACCAGGTCGCACCGGACCCGCTCTTTGTTGCAGTACCGCATGAACCGGTCCCGCTCGCTCGCCGTCGTCACGACCTGGATGTCGCCGCCGGACTGCAGGCTCACGAACTTCCACCTCACGCCTCCCGCCTCCAGAGCAGGGACCCGGCCGGGATCGCGGCGAGGGGGATCGGCGGGATCGCGCGGTTCTCCAGGACGCAGACCAGGCCGCGGGGGGAGGCCGCCACGGTCACCAGCGCGTCCCAACCCCCGTCCGGCGTGCAGGCCCAGAACGTCCCCGGGGCGCGGGGCCGCTCGTCCGTGAAGCCGTCGGCGTCGATCATCGCGCCCCCCGGAACTCGCCGAACTCCCGCAGCGCCGCCCGGAGGCCGCCGCGGGTCGCCTGACTGAGGGCGCCGAAGCCGGCATCGACCTCGTCCGGCGACACGATGCCGCAGGCGTGGGCCGACCGGACCCGGTTGGCCCAGAGCCGGCCGGTCGTCTCGGCGTAGCCGCGCCCGACGAGCCACGCCCGGAACCGAACGAGCTCGTCCTCGTCGGCCGCGGGCCCCGGTCCGGGCCGGGGAGTCATCGCTCCACCCCCCGTTCCCGTTCCAGCAGCCGCCGCCGGTACTCCTGGTCGGTCTCCCGCTTGCGCCGCCGGCGCTCCTCCGGCGTCCGCTCCGGGCAGTGGTTCGGCCGGCTGATGTCCACGCCGAGGCGGTACAGGGCCTCGGCGATCGTCACCACGCGGCGACGGCCGCCGGGGTTCAGCACGAGCGTCAGCATCGGCCCTCCGCGTCCCGGCCGCGGCCCTCCCGGCACCGGGCGCGGGCGAGCGGGTCACCGGGCTCCAACACCCTCACGGCCTCCCTGAACGCCGCGCGCGAGACCGGGATCTCCAGCCGGTCCGCGGCGCCGTCGTAGAGTACGGCCCTGCCGCCGGCGACGACACCGGCAACCTCCCCCGCCGGCACCCGGTACCTCACGGGCCTCGGGCCGGCGATCAGCCGGATCAGCAGGTCGTCGCCGTCGCGCTCGACCGTGCCGATGGTCGGGGTCATGCGGGCAGCCCCCGGATAGCCGGCTCGTTCGGCGGGCGGTTCGCGACGGCGCGGGCGAGAAGGGCGATCCCTTCATCTCCGCGAACGACGCAGATCTCCGAGGCAGTCGTTCCCCGCTCGTGCTTGGTGGCTGGGTGGGTGGGGCTGCCGTTCATTCTGGTTCCTCCTCGATCTTCCAGAGCCCGCGCCGCACGNNGGCCCGCGACACGGTCACGCCCATAGCGCCGCCTCCTCGCCGGCCACCCGGACGAGCAATCGCAGGAGCTCTCCGCGGCTGCAGTCGCCCCGCAGCCAGTCCATGATCTCCAGGTCCGCCGGCGAGCAGCGGATCGTGAGATTCTCGGTAAGGTTCCTCATGTTTTACGATTACGGGTACATCTTGTCTTGCTAATATACCTGATGGAAAACAGCAAGGTTATTAGTCTATCAGCCAAATTGTCTTGCATGGCAGCCGGTCAGGTCACCGTGCGACTCGATCCGCGGGTGAAGGCCCAGCTCCAGGAACTCGTGGACGAGGAGAAGTACCCCAGTATCAGCGTCTTCATCACCGAGGCGATCCTGCAGAAACTCGGGCTCGAGGGGATCGCCATCGGGGAGGACCTGCCGCCGAACCCGGTCAAGACCTATTTTGACACCCCGGAAGGGCGGGAGCTGCTGCGCCAGCTCATCCGCGAAGAGCGCGCGTAATCACTTTCACACCGCGTTCGCGCTTCTTATAAAGGACCTCAGCCAAATCCTCAACCATGGGCGTGGTCCAGCGGGCGATCGACTCGGGCCGGCGGACGCCGGCCGATATCGATCACCTCCGGGAGGCTATTCGGTCGGCTCTCGTCGAGGAAGGCCTGCCCCTGCGCCGTCCCGACGGCTCTGGACCTCCGCCGCGAGCCCGATGACTATCGGCCTCGGGCGGCCTCAGCCGGACCCGCTCTCGCGGTCGGCCATCCCATGGATACGGGCATCCGCCGAATCCATCACGGACGCCACGACCTCTTCCGCCTCCTGCGGTTCGAGCAGATCGACTGCCGGCTCCCCGCACGGGAACGCGACTGCGTGGAGATTCAGGCGGATGCGCCGATCGATCGCGAACCGGAGGTCCGAAACGGCTTCCTCCGCCCGGTAACCGAGTTCCACGAGGTCGTGTGTCCGACCGAATAAGACTGCGTTCAGTACGAGCACTGCTTTGATGGTCTTCTCCACCGCTTGCCGCGCGTGAAAAATGGAAATCATTCTTGAGGATCGCTCCGAATGATCGTTTATTCCTCATCCCTGGATTTTCAGTGATTCACCGTCATTCATCAGAATTAGGTGATTACTCAGTTGCTGCCACCTTCGAATATTCCCCAAG
>DAEF01000120.1 GCA_002495225.1 Methanoregulaceae archaeon UBA288
GGCCCATGCCGTCGAAGACGACGTCGGAGCTGTTGATCCTGACGCCGATCCAGTCGGTCGTGATGTCACGATCGAGGGTGTGGAGACCGGGCGTATCGACGAGAACCTCGGGGGCGGGCGTCGGGACGGGCGTCGGGCCCGGCGACTCAAAGCTGACGGTGTCAAGGTTGATCCGCTCGACGCCGTTAAAGGAGAGCCGGACCACGGTCTCTCCCGCTGGGAGAGTGAAGGGTTTTGTGAAGTGACCGTCGTACTGGTCGAAGCTCCCGGTTGGGTGGACGTCGACCGTCCCGGCGTTCGTCCCGTTCAGCGAGAAGCTGACCGGCTTGGTGGTCGCGTCCGGGTTCGCCGCCAGGAGCAGGAGGTAGGCGGGCTGCGGCTCGGTCGCGGTCACCGTGTAGCTGAGCCACTCGCCGCTCCGGATCCAGCCGACGTCCGTGATGTACGCGCCTTTCTCGATGTCGACGCCCTCGGACGGGCGGTACGCGCCGCCGAGGTTTGCCGCGGTCGTGTCGTGGTACCCGACACCCTCGCCGCCGGCATCGAAGTCTTCGGCCTGGACGAAGCCCGGCACGGGGTGGCTGCCCGGGTACGGCGCGAGTGCGCGTGCGGCGGGGGTCGCGGTCGTATCCAGGGGACCTGTCATGGCCTGCACGGCGACGGTGAGCAGGCAGAGCGCCAGCAGCAGGACGGCCGCCGGCGCCAGGGCGCGTGTGCGCCTTCGAAGGACTGTGATGTGGTACATGCTATCCTCTCAGCCGCTTCGCTCCGAAGCGGTAGTTGCGCGTTCTCTCCCGCGCGGAGGGATTGGCATGGCGCCCGGCCCGGGGGCCGTCAAAGAGTGTCTGTCACTCCACGCGCGATTATCACAGATACGGTCCTGATACAATAAATCTTTCGATACGACCCAGATGGGGCGGGAGAGGAGCGCTGGGCGACTGCGGGTCAGGGCGCCATGCGGCAAGCAGGGGTCCGCCGGAGCCCGGCTTTCAGACACCGCTGGAGAGCCGGTCGCCAGCCGGTGACGTGACCCCCCGGCCCCTGTGTCTCCCCTTCTCTCTAGGGCGGGGAGAGGCGGCGCAGGCCCACCCCGTCATTGGCCGATCCGGTTCCTCTTTCTCTTCTCCCGCCGACCGGTCTGCCATGTCCTGGACCCATCTCGCGATCGCCGGCGCCCTCGAGGTCGTCTGGGCCGTCCTCCTCAAGTCCACCGAGGGCTTCACCCGGCCGCTCGAGTCGGCCCTGACCATCGCCGCGATGGTCGCCTCCTTCTGGTTCCTCTCGGTGGCCCTGCGGGACCTGCCGATCGGGACCGCGTACGCGGTCTGGACCGGGATCGGCGCGGTCGGCACGGTCCTCGTCGGGATCCTCTTCCTCGGGGAGCCGCGCGACCTGACCCGTCTCTTCTGCCTCGCGCTGATCGTGGCCGGTATCATCGGGCTGCGGGCGAGCTCGGCCTCCTGAACCCCGGGCATATGGATCGGCCCGCCCCTCCCGCTTGGAACGGCCCGCGTCAGGGCCGGTTGTCGCTGCCGTACACCTGCGGATCGATCCGTGCCCGGACGGCCGTGACGCGGGCCGCCGTACCGCTCGCGTCGGTCCAGGTGAAGGCCCGCTCCTCGCCGCTGGCCTTCGCGAACTCGACGAGGGCGAGCATGTGCGAGAGCCCGGCGAGCGCCTCCTCGTCCTCGAGCACGGCCGGCGAGGCCTTCAGGAGCGGCCGGGGAAGGCAGACGATGCACTTCGCCCGCCCGCGGGTGACCGCGACGTTCAGCCGGTTGAGCGAGTAGATGAACCGCGCCTCCGCGAGCGCCGTCTCCACGTCGCTGACCCCGTACGAGACGAGCACGGCCTCGCTCTGCTGGCCCTGCATCTTGTCGACCGTGTCCACGAACGGGACCCAGTCCCGCTCGTGCATCTGGCCGAGGAGCTGCCGGATCGCGTGGATCTGGGCGTGGTGCGGGCAGACGATCCCGGCCCCGTCCCGCCAGAAAGCGCGGTCGCCCTCGTCCGTGGGGGGATACGGCCGGTCCGTTCCCGGGTCCGCGAGCCGGCCCCGGAGGAGGGTGGCGAGGAGGGCCACGAGCTCGGCCTCGGGCCGGTTCTCGACCGTGGCCCGGACGTCCTCGAAGACCACGACCGCGAGCGGGTACCCGGGCGCAAGCAGGAACGCGAGCAGGTCGAAGTGTTCGCCGTTGGCGGCGTCGCCGAGCGGCGGGACGAGCGTGATGGCCCGTTCCGCGACCTCGGGGGTCGCGGGGGCGTAGGTCGGGGGATAGATCGTGGTCGCCGGGAACCGCGAGAGGGTCGCGTTCATGCGCCAGTTCTCGACCAGGGCCCGCGTGAACCCGGCTTCGTCGCGGGCGCGGAGGTACGCGAAGATCGAGGCCTCGAGCCCGGGGAGCCCGTCCCCGGGGGGCGGGTACTCGCCCTTGGTGATCGGGGGGAGCTGGAGATCGTCGCCGACCAGCACCAGCCGGCCGCCGGGGGCGAGGAGCGTGAGCGCGAGGGCCAGCTCGGTCGCCCGGATCTGCGAGGCCTCGTCGATCACGACGAGGTCGAAGAGCGTGCCGTCCGCGCCTGCCTGGCGGGCGAGCCGATCGAGCCGGTACCCGGTCCCCCCGACCACGGCGATCGCGCGCTCGGCCAGGCGCGCCGCCGAGACCTGGGGGACCTTCCAGACCTTCACCCGCGGGCTTCGGGGAGTTTGGCCCCGCCAGTCGCCGAGCTTGGCGAGCACGAGGTCGTCGCCCGGCCCCTGCCGTTCGTGCTCGCTCGCGACCGCGCCGAGCACGTTCTCGATCGCCGCGTTGGTCAGGGCCGAGACCGCGACCCGCGTCGACCGGCCGGCGGCGGCCCGGGCCTGGCCGAGCGCGAGCAGGGCCTTTGCCACGAACGCGGTCTTTCCCGTGCCGGGCGGGCCCCAGACCAGACTCAGGCGCGAGCCGAGGACCTGCTCGAACGCCCCCTGCTGGCTCGGCGTCATGCCGCTCGCTCCCGCCCGGGCCCGCGCGTCGGCCGCGACCCCCGGGGCCTCCGCGATCGGCGCGGCAAACCCCGCCGGGTCACGGAGGAGGCGGAGCAGGGCCGGGTCGGGCTCCTCGTCGATCGCGGCCAGCCGCTCCAGGACCTGGTCCGAGGTGTAGTCCTTCGCGACCGGGTGGACCACGGCCCGGTCCCCGACCTCGAACGGGAACGGGTCAGGGCGCGGCCGGAGCCGGAGGTCGAGCGCGGCAAGATGGCTCCCGTCGCCGCCCGCCGGCCTGAGGCGGACGTACCACGTCCCCTCGGGCGCCCGGGCCTTCGGGCTGCGGAGGCGGAGGTCGTCGTGGGCCTGCTGGAGACGCTCGCCCTCCTCGCCGGCCCGGACCAGGAGCGAGACCGAGGAGTCGTGGTCGAGGTGGTGCTCGCGCTCGATCCGGAACCGGTCCACGGGGGTCTCGAGCTCCCAGCGGTCGCCCCCGCGATAGACGAGCGGGACCGAGACGCCGTCGGCGACCCGTCCCCCGAACTCCCCCGCGCGCCGCTCGCGCAGCTCGAGGGCGCCCAGGTAGGCCTCGTACCGGACGATGAAGGCCAGGCGCGAGAGCTCGGGGGCCGCCAGCGCGAACGCCCCCGGGAAGCGGAACTTCGGCGGCCAGGCGAAGAGCCCCCGGCCCGCGAGCGCCCGGCGGCAGCCGACCACGACGGCCGACGTGGCCCGGAGGCGCCGCGCGACCTCGGTTTCCACGCCGTCGGCGAGCGCGGGGCGACTTTCGTGCCAGGCCTGGAGGATCCGGTCGCTCTTGAGCCGGTTCGAGAGGTCGAACCAGTACGCCGGGTCGCGCCGGCAGACGAACGTGCAGCCGAGCGCCTCGCCGACCTCGGGCAGGCCATAGGCGATCGGGACCGGGAGCGCGATCATGCGCTGGAGCACGCCGGTCAGGACGATCACGGGGAAGAGTACTTCGCCCGCGGGGTGGCGCCCGGCCTCGACGACCCCGGGGTCCTGGTAGTGGAAGAGCAGGGCCAGCGCCATCCGCGCGAGGGCGGGGTCGCCGACGGCCTCGTGGAGGAGGCGACCGAGGAGGTCGAGCTCGTACCGGTCGTAGACGTAGGTCTGGACCGACACCTGGTCGCGCCACTCGCGGGCCGCGTTGTAGTCGTGGACGGCCTGGAGCAGGTCATGCAGCCCCGTGAGGAACGCGGCTACGGTTTCGGGGCAGTCCTGCTCCCGCCGGGCCACGAAGGGGCGCGTCTCGGTGGGCGAGCCGAAGACGGCTTCACCGCCGAACCGGTCCCAGCCGGCCGCGTAGATGGCGCCCGAGACCGGGTCCTCCTGCAGGGTCAGCACGAGCCGGACCTGCTCGCCCCTCGGAAACGCGATCGAGACCGCCTCGTGCGAGACCGGCTCCTCCGTTCGCAGGGACGCGAGTGCGCGGCCGTAGGCCGCCTCCTGGTGGCGGAGCGAGCCGGCGAGCCCGAAGATCGCGGCCGCGTCGGGCCGCTCCAGGAGGCGCCCGAGGTCGCCGAGGGTCTCGACCGGGGCGCCGCCCTCCCACGGGGCGGCCCGCAGGTACCGCCGCGCGTGGACCGAGAGGTACGGGAGGAGCGAGACCGAGTCCGTCGCCTCGGCCTCTGCGCGGCAGTCGTGGTAGAACGGGCACCACTCGCAGCGGTAGTGCAGGTGCCAGTCGAGATCGGCCGGGTCCGCGGCGAGCAGGGGGCCCAGGTCGTCTCCGAAGAAGTCGCGGAGCACGCGGAAGCCCGGCTCGAGCCCGAACCACTCTGGCTCGTCCTGGCCGTGGAGCCAGACCCCGCCGCGCTCGAGGTCGGCCCGCCGGTCGAGCCCGAGGTCGCGGCAGGCCCGGTCCAGGACCAGGGCGTAGAGCGCGACCTGCACCCGGTGGCTGCCGCGGAGCAGGTCGCTCGACTTGACGTCCACGACCCGGATGCGGTCGTCACCGACCATGAGCAGGTCGGGGATGCAGTCCCTGAACCGGTAGAGCCCGCGGTCGATCCCCCAGGGGTCGAGGAGGTCGCGCGGGGCGGCGAGCGTGGCCTGGAAGAGGGAGTCGCCCGGCGCGGCCGTTTCGAGCAGGGTCGCGGTCTCCATGGGCGAGAGGCGGTACTTCCCTGGCCGGGGCATGCCCGGCGGGGCCTTCATGCGGACCGGGCCGGCAAGACGGGTCCGCACGACCTCCTCTTCCCAGCGCTCGCCCTGGTCGACCAGGAACTGTGCTGCCACGCTCGGCCGCTGCCGCCCGGTCGGCAGACGTCCGACCTGCCGCGTCCCGAGCGGCAACGAGGAGAGGCCGAGGAAGCGCGGGCACTCGAAGAAGAAATACCGGGCGACGAGGGTCGGGTTCAGGTTGTGCATGACCATGGCAGACAGGTACGAGAGGTGGATCGGGCGCGGGCATGAGGCTATCCCACGCTGCGCCGGGTTTTTCCTGATGAGGGGCGAACAGTGATCGCGATGCCACTGATCGAGGCGCGGGGGCTGGCCAAGGCGTTCGGCCCGCGGCAGGTGCTCGAGGACGTCTCGTTCTNNAACGGCGCGGGCAAGACCACGACCATGCGCCTCTTCCTCGGGCTCCTCCGTCCCGGCGCGGGCGAGGCGCTCGTCTTCGGTGAGCCTCTCGCTGACCGGCCCGATCTTCGCCGGCGCGTCGGGGTGCTTCTCGAGCAGTCGGGGACGGCCGATAGGCTCACGGCACGCGAGAACCTCGCCTTCTTCGGCGCGCTGCACGGCGTCGGCCGGGAGACGATCGACGACCGGCTCGGGCGCGCCGGTCTCCTCGAACGGGCCGACGACCAGGTCGGGACCTTCTCGACCGGGATGAAGCGGCGGCTCGGGCTCGTCCGGGCGACCCTGCACGACCCCGAGGTGCTCTTCCTGGACGAGCCGTCCTCGGGCCTCGACCCGGCCGCCCAGGCCGAGATCCGCGACCTGATTACGAAGCTCGCCTCGGAGTCGGACGCGGCCGTGCTGATCAACTCCCACCACCTCGACGAGGTCGAGCGGATCTGCCACCGTGTCGCGATCCTCGACCGGGGCAGGCTCGCCGCGCTCGGAGAGGTCGAGGCGCTCCGGCGCGGGACCGGCCCGCGGCGCTACGGGATACGGCTCGCGGCCGTTGCGGACCGGGCGCGCGCCGTGACCGTGCTCGGGGCTGCCGGCGCCACCGGCCTCGCGTGGGAGGACGACGAGCTGGTGCTCTCGCTTCCGCCCGGGCTCGCGCCGGCAACACTGCTCCGGGTTCTCGTCGAGGCCGGCATCGGCGTCGAGGAGGCGCGGTACCGGACCCGCTCGCTCGAGCAGGTCTACCTCCAGGCCATGGGGAGGGCGGCGGCGTGAACCCGGTCCTGGTCGTGGCCCGGCGCGAGCTGCTCGCACTCGCCCGCGCCCGCTCGGTCGTCGGGGCAGGCACGCTCGTCGGCCTGATCGTGGGCGGGATGCCGGTCTTCACGGCGATCGTCACCGGCAGCGGGATGGGGGGCATCTACCTCCAGGCCCCGGTCCTCGGCGTCTTCCTCGGGTATCTCTTCGCTCAGCAAGCCTTCCTCCGCGAGAAACAGGACGGGACGATCGAAACCGTGCTCGCGTCGCCGCTCACGCTGCCGGCACTCTGGGCCGGCAAGGTCCTCGGGTGCGCGGGGGCGGCCGCGCTGATCGCGATCGTCTGCACGGGCGGGGCGCTCGTCGCGGGGGCGATGGCCGCAGGGGTGGCCGTGCCGCTCTCGGCGGGGCTCGCAATCCACCTCTTCGTGCTCGTGCCTCTCGTGACGGCCGTCGGGGTCGGCGTGCTCGGTCTCGTCCAGCTCGTGCTCGGCCTGCGCGAGAACCAGATCCTGAACCTCGGGCTCGTGATGGGCCTGATCGCCCTGCTCTCGATCGGCCAGGTCGTCGCGGGCGAGGTGCCGTCGCCGGAGGCGGAGGGGACGGCCATCGTCGCGATGGGCGTGGTCCTCGTCCTCCTCTACCGGCTCTCGGGCCGGGTCGACCGGGAGCGGATCGTCCGGACGATCGGGTAGGCTTTCAGCGCGGCAGGAACCGGCGGCCCGCCGAGAAGGCGGTGCCGACCCGGTCCCCGACGGCGTGGTACCCGAAGCCGAACGTGTCGTACAGGAACGGCCGGAGCCGCTCGATGTCCGGCTTGCCGTTCTCGCCGAAGCAGTCCTCGTCGATTTTCACGTCCACGATCTCGCCGACGAACAGGGTGTGGGCGCCGAGATCGACCGTCTCGATGAGCCGGCACTCGAGCACGAGCGGGAACTCGCCCACGTACGGCGCGTCGATGTGCTCGGCCCGGACCGGCGTGAGGTCCGTTGCCGCGAACTTGTCGAGGTCGCGCCCCGAGCCGATCCCGAAGAGGTCGGCCTCTGCCGCGTGGCGGTCGGACGGGACCGAGACCGTGAACGCCTTCCGGGCCGCGATCCCCTGGTGGGTATACCGCTCGGGCCGGACCGCGACCGCGACCGCGGGCGGCTTCGACGAGCAGATCCCGCTCCACGCGACGGTCATCGCGTTCGGCCGGCCGTCGGGGGCGTAGCACCCGACGACGAGCACCGGGTGGATACCGACCGTGGTCTGGGGGCCGATCGAGCGCTTCTGGTGAGGTGCAGTCATGCACACGACTCGTCGCAGGACCAGATAGACGTTCTTCCCCGGGCCCCGTCGCCACGCGGCCCGCGTCCGTTCCGGGTCAACGCCCCCGGTTCGAGGAACCTCTTCAGGGCGACGGCGTTCTCATTCTCTTCGTCGCGCGCGGCGAAGAGGGACGCGACGGTTTCGTGGGCTCGGAGCACGTCGTGGAGCTCTTCGAGCACGCCGGGCCGCCCGCGGATCTCGTCGATGTACTGCCGCCGGAACCCCTTCCACTTCGCGGAATCGTGGTCGAACCACTTTCGGAATACCGTTCTCGCGCCGGCGTCCTTCAGCCAGCGGTCCGCGTGCGCTGGGTCTTTCGAGAGCCCGCCCGGCCAGAGCCGCTCGACGAGGATCGGTACCCGTCCTCCGCACCGGCGGGATCGAACGCGCGTTTCAACACGACGCCCACGGTGCTTCTTTCGATCGTGCCCTGTCCAGCGCACATGCTCCGGCGACGGGGCGCTTCCCGGCCCGTCTCCCCGGTCGAAGGGGCGGGACCAGATCGGCTGGAACCGGGGCGTGGAAGGTGGTCGCCGAGGGGGCGCCGCTCGAGACCCTGTCTCCGAGCGAGGACGGCCTGCGCCAGCGCCTCGACGCGCTCAAGACACGACGCTCACGCCGGCGCTATCGTGAACGAGAACGTCGACCCCTCGCCCGGCACCGATTCGACCCAGGCACGTCCGCCGTGCCGCTCCACGATCTTTTTCACTATCGCGAGCCCGATCCCCGTCCCGTCGTAGGCCTCCCTCGTGTGGAGACGCTGGAAGACCACGAAGATCCGCTCGTAGTACTCCGGCGCGATCCCGATCCCGTTGTCGGTCACGGTGAAGCGCCAGCACGCCCCCGCCCGCTCCGCTTCGATCCTCACCTCCGGCGGAACCTCCTGGCGGCGGTACTTGATCACGTTCCCAACCAGGTTCGTGAAGACCAGGGCGAGCTGCACCGGGTCGGCCAGCACCCGCGGCATCGGGCCGACCGTCACCGTCGCGCCCGACGTCTCGATCGTCCCCGTGAGGTCCCTGAGGACCTCTCCGATCACCACGCTCGCGTCCGTCGCCTCGGGCGCCTTTCCGGTCGTGGTCACGCGGGAGAGCTGGAGCAGGTCCATGATCAGGGCCTGCATCCGCACCCCCCCCTCGACGATGAACCCGATGAACTCGTCCGCGTCCGCGTCGAGCCTCCCCGCGTACCGGCGTGCCAGGAGCTGGCTGAAACTGATGATCGACCGCAACGGTTCCTGCAGGTCGTGGCTCGCGACGTACGCGAACCGCTCCAGCTCCTCGTTCAACCGCGCGAGCTCTGCTGCATACTCCTGCAGGGCCGCCTCCGCCCGC
>DAEF01000088.1 GCA_002495225.1 Methanoregulaceae archaeon UBA288
GCGTGGGCGTCGGCGTGGGCGTCGGTGTCTTCGAGGGGGTCGGGGCGTTCGGGGACGCGAGCGGAAGCGCGTCGGTCTGGACGTTCGAGTTCGCGTCCGTGAAGGTATACGGCACGTCCGAGAATCCGTCGCCGTCGCCGTCGCCGTGCAGGTCGGAGAAGCCCGTCTTCGACGGGTTGCTCCAGTAGTTGCCGCCGATGGAGGGGCCGCCCATGATGTTCGTCTGCCCTGTCCGCTTCGCGACCGAGAAGTTGTTGCCGGTCGAGGAGCCGAAGATCTGGACGTTCGGCCCGGGATTCGAGAGCAGGTTGTCGTACGCGACGTTCCCGTTCGCGTCCACGATCAGGATCCCCCGCTGGGCGTGGCCCGTGATCCGGTTCCCGACCACGCTGACCCCGGTCACCCCGTTGTAGAGTACGACCCCCGTGTAGACGTTGTTCTCGATCGTGCAGCCCTCGATCCGTCCCAGGCCGACGCCCGCGCCGTAGTAGTAGATCCCGTAGCCCCATCCCGAGACCTTGAGATTCTTCACGGTCACGTCTGGGATGCCGTAGACGAAGATCCCCGCGTTGGTCGCGGAGGTCCCCGTCGCTGCGAGGCGGTGCCCGCGCCCGTCGATCGTGACCCCGTCCGACTTCACCTCGATGAAGAGAACCGGGTCGTCCCGGTTCAGGAAGTCCTTCGTGAAGTAGTACGTGCCGGGCCTGGTGATCGTCATCGGGCCGGTTATCGCGAACGGGTCGGGTGTCGTNNCTCGGCACGGTGGTCACGGGCGTCCCCTTCGAGAGACCCCCGTTGTTCACGAGCGCCGTGTACCACCTGTCCGTGATCTTCTTCTCGCCCGACTCGTCCGGGTGGATGTACCGCGGGCCCTGGTTGTCGGCGCGCCCGTCGTAGCCCGAGTAGAGGTCGACGATGTAGATCGGAGAAGCGGTCGTGGTCTTGGTCGGCCGCCACGTGTCGAGCCGGGAGTTGAAGGTGATGAGGCCCGAGTTCGTGTTCCGGTAGCTGTCGCCCGTCGGCGGGAGCTTGCCGACGAAGATCTTGATCCGGGGGTTCTTCGCGCGAAGCGTATCGACGAGCCGGCTGAGATCGTAGAACCGGGCGTCCATGGGCCGGTTCGCCAGGACGTCATTCGTGCCGATCAGTACGAGCGCGACGTCGGGGTAATACCCCGAGAGCCAGGTCGAGAGCTTGCCGCCCGTGCCGACGCCGTCCACGATCCCTTCGATCGTGTATCCGCCGTGCCCCTCGTTCCCCATGTCGAAGCTGACGGGGAAGGTCGGCTCGCTCCAGGACCCGACGAAGTCGACGTCGTAGCCGTTTGACCGCAGCTTGTTCCAGAGCCAGTAGCGGTAGGTCGGGTGCATCTGCCCGTCGTCGGTGTCGAGCATCCCCTTGGTCAGCGAATCGCCGAGCGGGACGATCCGGGTCGTGGCGTCCGCAACCGTGCCGGTAACCAGGACGAGCAGGACCGCGGCGACCACAACGAGACCCAAATGACTTCCACGAGCACCCATGCAGGACATCAGGCGAACCTCCAGAGGTACTGGTCCCGGTGGAGATTAAGCCTGTGGTGACCGGCGCCGACAGGCTGAAGTGACGGCGCGCCGACAGACGCGTATGCAGAGTCGGGTCAGGGAGGCGCTTGGCCTCCGGTTCGAGCCGGTCGCGGTCCTCTTCCGAAACGAGCGGCCGAATGAGGCGCTCGCGTTCGCCGATGGTCGCCGGGGGTGCGTGATGTGGCTCTTCGCGCAGGCCGCGCTCGGTAAGCCGGTCGCGCTCTCGCGCGAGACGATCGGCTGCCAGGGAGGCGCGGTCGGGCTCGGGTTCGCAGCCGGCTTTCCCGATGCCGAGCGGCACGCCTACTTCCTCAGCGTCGGGGTCGAGGAAACGGGCGCGCCCGAGCGCCTCGTGGAGCAGGCCCGGGCCATGCCCGCGTCGCCGGGAAAGGAGCACCTGCTCCACGGCGAGCGGTACTGGAAGGATCCAGTTGCGGCCGCGGCCTTCTTCGAGATGCTGCCCCGGGTCTCCGCGCCGCCTGCCTGGGTCGTCCTGATGCCCCTCTCAGCCGTGCCGGATGACGAGGAGCCGGCCGTCGTGGTCTTCGTCGCGAACGCGCTCCAGCTCGCAGGAATGGTCCAGCTCGCGCACTACCGGCACCCCACGGTCGACGGGGTGATCGTGCCGCCCGGCGCGGGCTGCATGCAGTTCCACCTCTGGGCGGCGGCCGAGAACGAGCGCGAGTTTCCGCGGGTGGTGGTCGGGCTGACCGATCCCACCGCGCGGCTCGCCGTGAAGAAGACCCTCGGCGCCGACGTCCTGACCGTGGCCGTACCCTGGCGGCGCTTTCTCGAGTTCGAGGAGGACGTGGCCGGATCGTTCCTCGAGACGGGGGAGTGGCGCGAGCTGGCGACCTGACGGTGCGCCCGTCGGAAGACGAAAAGAAAGGGAGAGTCAGCTCGATGGCTGGTCGGGGGACCCGGCCGTCTCTGCATCCTTCTTTCTGTATCCCTCGAGCAGCAACGAGGCGACGTTCCGGACGGGCAGATCCGTGTGCCCCTGGATGTGGAACTCGCAGAAGGGGCAGGAGCTGATCACCTGCTCCGCCCCGGTTGCCGCGATCGCTTCGCGCCTCAGCTCGCCGAGCGCGTCTGCCTCTTCGGGCTTCCCGGACTTCACGCCGCCGCCAGAGCCGCAGCAGCGAGCGGGCATCTCGACGAGGTCGGCAACCTGGCGGATGAACGCCCGGGGCTCTTCCGAGATCCCCTGGCCCCGCAGGAGATGGCAGGGGTCGTGGTAGGTGACCGTCAGGGGCAGGCGCGCGGGCGGCTCGATGCCGAACTCGGTGAGCACCTCGTTGATGTCCATCACCCGGAAGGGGAGCTCCCCGTAGTTGGTCTTGAGGGTCATGCCGCACCCGGCGCACGTGGTCATCACGAGGGGGTACGGCCGGAAGGCATCGATGTTGGTCTTCTTGAGCCGTGCGAGTTCTTCGAGCTGGCCGGTCCGGATCAGGGGCGAGCCGCAGCAGACCTGCTCCATGGGGATGATGACACGGATCCCGTTCCGGCGGAGCACCTCGATCGCGTCGAGCGCCGTCTCCGGGAGGCGCATGGAGTACATGCACCCGACGAAGAACGCGACCTCGCCGCGGACAGGGCCGTATGGCTCCATCACCGCGTCGACCCGCTCGAAGAGCGGCGTGACCGTCCGCGCCACCGACCGGTCCGTGGTCCGGACCAGGTCCGCGACCTCCACGTGGCGCGGGATGCTCAGTCCCCGCCGGTGCGCCTCGGCGCGGAGCCGCTCGATCGCCTTGCCCGGGATCCGGATCTCCTTCGGACAGGCCTCGTAACAGGCATGGCAGACGGTGCAGGCGAAGAGGTTTTCCCGGTCCGCTTCGGCGATCCGGTCCCCCGCATCGCGGGGGTCAAGGCTGAGCCGCTCGAGCTGCCGCATCGCGGTCGGGCCGGAAAAGTCCGTGACCGCGACGGCGGGGCAGACCGAGATGCAGGAGCCGCACTCGATGCAGTCGCAGAGCTCCTTCAGGCGGTCGACCGTCTCCGCGTCGGGGAGGGTCCCCTCGCCACCGGGCACGAGGGCTGCGATCCGCTGGAGACGGGGGACCAGGTCCACCACCAGGTCGCGGACCACGGGGAGGTCGAGGGGCTCGATCACGTCGCCATCCGCGACGGGGGTCATGCAGGCGAGCACGGGCTTCCCGTTGACCTTCATCGCGCACGAACCGCACTGGCCAGAGCCGCAGCAGTACCGGTAGGCGAGGGTCGGGTCCTGCTCGTGGGCGGCGTGGAGTGCATTGAGGACGCGGGCTCCCTCGTGGACCTCGACCGTGTAGGGCACGAGCCGCGCCGGTTCACCCGACACCGGGTCGAACCGCGAGACCCGGATCGTCAATTCGGTCATGCCGCCGCCTCCTCGATCCCCTCGCCGGCCAGCGAGAGGAAGGTGTGGCCGTACGGAGACCGGTCCGGAGGCAGCTCGCAGCTCGGGTCCCGCCGGGTGTGCGCCCCGCGGCACTCGGGCCGGAGGAGCGCGGCACGGCAGATCAGCGATCCCACCAGGACCATGTTCGTCGCCGTGCAGCACTCGAGCAGGTTTCGCTCGGTGTGGGCATGCAGCCGCTCGTTCCGCAGCATCTCGATCTCCGCAAGGGCCCGCGAAACGTCGTCCGCCGTCCGGAAGATCCCGGCCCCGTTCCACATCGTCTCCTTGAGCCGGCGGACGACCGACGGGGGCGGCACCTCGCCGTCGAGGTAGCCGTCGAACCGCTCCCGGAGCGCCCCGAGCTGCCGCTCGATCTCGGGAGTCACGGCCTTCGCCCGCTCCGGGATCGTGCCGGCGGAGAGGCCCGCCCGGCGGCCGAAGACCTGGGTCTCGGCGAGGGCGTTCCCGCCGAGCCGGTTGGCCCCGTGGACACCGCCCGAGCACTCGCCGCAGGCGAAGAGCCCGGGGAGCGTGGTGGCGCACCCGGGCGTGATGCGGAGGCCCCCCATGATGTGGTGGGCCGTGGGCGCAACCTCCATGGGCTCGGTCCGGATGTCGACGCCGAACGCGAGGAACTGCTCGAGCATGATCGGCAGCCGTTCCTCGACCTGCCGGGCCGGGAGGTGGGTCACGTCGAGCCACACCCCGCCGCGGGGCGTGCCGCGCCCCTCGAGGATCTCGGTCGCGATCGCCCGCGCGACCACGTCGCGTGTCGAGAGCTCCATCCGCCCGGGGTCGTACCGCGCCATGAACTGCTCGCCGTCCCGGTTGAGCAGGCGCCCCCCCTCGCCCCGGACTGCCTCGGTCACGAGCCGGCCACGCGCGTCGTACGGGTGGATCGCTCCCGTGGGGTGGAACTGGACCATCTCCATGT
>DAEF01000103.1:0-9278 GCA_002495225.1 Methanoregulaceae archaeon UBA288
GTCATCAGCGTCGGCAACCAGGCCGATCTCTCGTTCCAGGACTACCTCAAGTTCGCCGAGCAGGACTCGAACACCAAGTCGATCATCATGTACGTCGAGGAGATCCGGGACGGCTGCAGCTTCCTCAAGGTCGTGCGCCGGGTCACGCAGCGGAAGCCGGTGATCGTGCTCAAGTCGGGATCGTCGGCCAGGGGGCGCGAGACCGCGTCCTCGCACACGGGCTCGCTCGCGGGCGATTACGAGGTCTACCGGGGCGCGTTCGAGCAGGCCGGTGTTATCTCGGTCGAGGCCTTCTCGGACGCGTTCCAGATCGCGGAGCTGCTCGGCTCGGAGGGTTACCCCAGGGGCCGGCGGGCGGTCGTGGTCACGAGCGCGGGCGGCCTCGCCGTCCTCTCGTCCGACTACGCGGAGAAGTACGACGTCGACCTGATCACCCTGCCGCCCGACCTGATGGCCGAGCTCGACGCCTTTCTCCCGGTGGCCTGGAACAACCAGAATCCGCTCGACCTGATCGGGGACGCGGGCGCGGACCGGTTCGCCCGGGTCTTCAACGTCCTGCTCCGGCGCGACGACCTCTGGGACATCGCCGTCGTGATCGCGGTGCCGTCCGCGACCATGGACCCGGCCCTCCTCGCGAACGAGATCGTCCGGTTCAGCCAGCACACGGACAATATGATCGTCGGGTGCCTGGCGGGCGGCGACTCGATCCGGGCAGGCCTCCGCATCCTTCGCGAGAACCGGGTCCCGAACTTCGAGGAGATCGAGGACGCGTTCCGCGCCCTTGGCACGGTCTTCCGGGTCCGCGGCACCCGCTGATCCGAACCCCTTTTCAGGCTGCCCGCCCAGATCTTGGTGATGGGTCAGCTGATCGTGGATGTCGGCGGGCGGCCCGGGCTCGACTGCCGGGGCTTCTGCGCGTACTGCTACTTCCGGCACGTCCGGGACCCGGAGCCGCTCGGGTGCCGGCACTGCCTCCCGTTCCGGAAGGGCTGCGACTACTGCACGCGGATGGTGCGCGAGGCCTACCCGGGGTTCCGGCCGTTCGCCGACGTGGCCCAGGAGACGCTCGGCCGGCTCCAGCTCGTCGACGACGAGATCGACCGGGTGACGATTAGCGGCGGCGGCGACCCGAGCTGCTACCCGGCCTTCGACGACCTCGTGGAGGTCCTGGCAGCGATCGAGGCCCCGCTCCACATCGGGTACACCTCGGGCAAGGGCTTCGACGACGCCGCCGTGGCGGGCCGGCTGATCGACCATGGCCTCACGGAGGTCTCGTTCACGGTCTTCGCCTCGGACCCGGCCCTGCGGCGGGAATACATGCACGACCCGACCCCCGAGGCCTCTCTCGCCGTGGTCGAGGAGCTTGCGGGCGCGATCGACCTGTACGCGGCGGCCGTGATCCTGCCGGGGGTCAACGACGGGCCCGTGCTCGAGGCGACCGCGGACTGGCTCGAGGACGCGGGCGCGAAGGGGCTGATACTGATGCGTTTCGCGAACGCGCCGCACCAGGGGCTCGTGCTCGGGAACGCGCCGATCATCCCGGGGATCGAGCCGCAGGACGTCGAGTCGTTCGCGACCCTCGTCCGGGAGACGGCGGAGGGCCGCTCCATGAGGGTGACGGGCACGCCGCTCCTGGACCCGGCCCTCGGCTCGCCGTTCGCGATTCGAAACAAGCCCGACCTGCTCGACCGGCTGCCGCGGTTGACGGGGCGCGCCTCTGTGGTCACGGGCAGCGTCGCGGCCCCGTACCTCCGCGACCTGCTCTGGCGGCTCGGCGGAACGGCCACGGTCGTGCCCGTCTCGAAGGAGATCGCCTGCCTGATCACGGCCGACGACCTCCGCGAGATCGACCTCGCCGACCTCGAGGACCTGGTGGTCCTGCCGGGCCTGGCGCTGGTCCACGACGCCGAGGCCGAACAGATCCTCTCGGCCGACGGCCGGCCCCGGATCGTGGTCCGCGGGCCCGAGACGCTGACCGCCGACGGCGAGACGAGCATGGGCATGACCCGCGAGGGCGTGCTCGAGCTCGAGCTGGCCGGGCTCTTCGAGCTGGTCAATACAATCAACCTCTACGGCCGGCGCTGAGCACCTCCGCCCTTCCCCGGGGGCCACTGTCCTCACGGAACCGGGGAGGCCGGACGCTCCTGTTGGAGCCGGGGGGTTTCGCCGCCGGGCCGGTTGGGTTTCGATGGGATCGCGCTCTGCTCGGCTACGGCTCGCACCGAAGATTTTAACGATACTTGAACCCCGGGATATATTCAGAGAAGATCAGCGACAGGAGCGGTCACCGATGCAGTGCAGTCTCTGCGGAGCCCCCGGCACCACCTTCACGAAGGCCGTTCACCCATGCCACGGCATGGTCTTCCTCTGCGAAGCCTGCTGTGCCCGGGATCGGCGAGACCTTCGCCCCGCGGAGCGGAGCTGTGCCTGCGACCCCGACGCCCCACGCTGGTGCCGAGGGAACCCATGAACCGACACACATTCTCCTTTCCCCGAACGGCCACCACCGTCGCCCTGGCCCTGGTCGTGCTCGCCGCCGTGCTCATGGCCGGCTGCACGCGCCAGACCGGCTCCGTCGCGTCCGTGGTGACGCAGGCGCCGTCTTCGTCCTCGCCGGGGTCTACCTGACAATCGCGGTCTGGCTCGGCTGAGGGCCGGGACTTCGCAGTCGCCCGTCCCGGCCGCGGGCGTGCAGGGAGAAGGGCCGGGTCTGCCCGGGCGGCGATCCGTCCGCAGAGGGCGCTTCAGGCGCGGCGTGCCAGGATCTCCTCGAGGAGCATCCCGGCCGACCGGACCAGGCCCGGACAGACGAGGGGCACCGCTCCGGCCTTGCGCGCCTCGGCCGCCTCGGCCGGGTTCCCGAGGTCGTACCCGAGCAGCTCGGGGCAGGAGACCGAGCCGTGAACGGCCTCGAACGCGGCGAGGAACTCCTGCACGGCCGCGTAGGTCGTCTCCTTCGCGGCGCGATCGTCTGCGCCGGTCCCGCCGTACGCGAGACCGAGGACCATCACGCTCCCCGAGACCGCGCCGCAGATCCGGCCGGTCCTGGCAACCCCGCCCCCGAACCCGGCAGCGATACGAGCGGCACCGTCCGGCGAGAGTCCGAACTCTTCGCCGTAGACCCGGCAGATGGCCTGCGAGCAGGAGAACCCGGCGTTGAATGAGGCGACCGCCCGGTCGGCGCGTTCGGGTGTCATGCCTATGGGTTTGTGCGTCGGCCTTCTAATAGAGAGGTGCGCCGAGGGGCCGTACGTTTCTCGGCGGGCCTCCACGAGAAGGAAAGTGGTGATGACGAGCGCGAGTTGCATCCGCCACCGCTCGTTCCGAGGGCCGAGGCCGGGCGGTCTCCCCATGCCCGTAGTCGAGCGCGGCCGCTACCCCCCGGCGAGCGGCGGAAAGAGCGCGATCACGTCCCCATCATCGAGCGGCGTGTCCAGGCCGGCCAGGAAATGAACATTCCTTCCGTTCTTGAGGATGTTCACGTAGTCACGGAGCCTCCCCGGCGCCGCGAACAGCATCCCCCCGAGCCCGCTATACCGCGCCGTGAGCTCTGCGAGCAGGGTCTGCACCGTCGCTCCCCCGGGAAGCTGCAGGACGAGCTGCGTCTCCATCACCTCGCGGAAGGTTGCAAACGACTTGACCGTGACGGTTATTCCGCTCTCGGTCCCGTTCGTCACCGCCCCGTCTCCGCTCATCGGTCCGCTCCCCCGCAATCCGGACAGGCGGGGTCTCCCTGGATAGGAAGAATCTCGACGTCCGCCCGGACTCCGTCCCAGAACAGCACCCGCCCGGTGAGCAGAGTCCCCCGGCCGGTGATACACTTGATCGCCTCCGTCGCCTGGATCGACCCGATCACCCCCGTCGTCACTCCGAGGATCGGCGTCGCCCCGTCCGGCGGCGGAGCGGGCACGATGCACCGCAGGCAGGGCGATCGGCCCGGGATAATCGTGGTCGCCTGGCCGTAGAGCCCGTGCACCGCACCGTGGATGAACGGGATCCCCCGCTGCCATGCGGCGTGGGCGAGGGCGTAGCGTGCCGCGAAGTTGTCCAGCGCGTCGAGGACGAGGTCTACGCCCTCGACCAGGGATGCGGCACTCCCGGCCGTGATCCTCGTCCGGACCGGTTCGACCTCGACCCCCGGGTTCAGGGCACGCAGGTCTTCGGCCGCCGCCGTCACTTTCTCCGCCCCGACGTCCCCGGTCCGGTACAGAATCTGCCGGTTGAGGTTGCTCACCTCCACCGTGTCGCAGTCGACGATCCGGATCTGCCCGATGCCGGCCGCGGCACAGTAGAGGGCGATCGCGGAGCCGAGCCCTCCGGCGCCTGCGATCACGATCCGAGCCCGGGCGAGCGCTGCCTGCCCTCCTTCGCCGACGACGGCCGCCTGCCGTCGGTATCGCTCGTTCTCTCCCGTCTCCTGCATCGTCTCCCCGTACCCGCGCTACGCGAGCCCGAGTTCCCGGAGCTTCTCACGAGCCGGCGTTCCCTCGGCGTCCCAGCCCCGCAGGGCGTAGTACTCGTCGAGCATCTCGTCCCGTCGCCAGACCTGCCCTGCGGGTGCCCCCTCCTGGAGGGGTTCGCTCAGGAGACGCGCCGGCAGGGTGTCATCGCTCCGGCCGAAACCGCGTTTGATGTTGAAGAGCTTCTGGAGGTTCCAGATTCGCTCCCCGATCCTCAGCAGTTCGGTTGTATCGATCGGCATGCCTGTGGTCGCGGCGATCAGGTCCGCGTAGTCCTGCGCGTCGAGGGCGAACGAGGTGAAGAGGCACATGCCCGACGCATCGATGGCCGCGGTCAGGTCCTGGAACGTCTTGACCCACTGCGCCTTCCCTTCGGTCACGAACGGGTCGAGTTTCTCGGGCGCCCCGAGCACCTCGGGCGAGATCATGTACCCGTAGACGTGGTCCCCGCCGCGGACCGAGGTCGCCGTCGCGAGCCCGTACCCCTGGATTCCCCGGGGATCGTAGGCCGGCAGCTCCTGTTTCTTGGAACTCATCGAGAGCTCGGGATGCCCGTACTTCTCGGCGAACCGGTAGGAGCCCTCGGCGAGTTCGTCGCCGATCCCCTCGCGGGTCGCGATCTGCCGCACCAGGGCCAGCATCCCGGCGGCATCCCCGAACCGGATCGGGTGGTCCACGTACCCCTTCTCGGCCATCTCCATCAGGCAGGCGATCGTGGCCGGCGCCGAGATCGCGTCGAGACCGTACTCGTTGCAGATGTTGTTCGCCCGGACGACCGCCTTGAGGTCGTCGATCCCGCAGTCCGGCCCGAACGCCCAGTCCGGCTCGTACTCCGGTCCCTCCCCGGCCTCGCCGTCGAACTCGTGGACGCGGCCGCACTGCACGATGCAGGCGTAGCAGCCCTTCGGCCTTTTCAGGATCGTCTTCGCGATCGTCTCGCCCGAGATGCTCTCGGCGTTCGGGAAGTAAGCCGTCTGGAAGTTCCTGGTCGGCAGGACGTAATTCTCGTTGATGATGTTGACCAGCACCGCCGTGCCGTAGTCGTGGAGCGCCTTTTCGATCCCGTTCTCCTGGATCTTCGTGCGCACGCGTTCCTTGACCAGGTCGAGCCGCTCTTCGTCCGCCGCCTGGATGGCCAGGTCACCCCGGGCCGCGATCGCCTTCAGGTTCTTGAACCCGAGGACCGCCCCCATGCCCGCGCGGCCGGCCGCCCGCGCCTTCTCGTTGATGATGCAGGCGAATCGTACGAGCTTCTCGCCCGACGGCCCGATGCACGAGACACGGACCGTCTTATCACCAAGCTCGTTCACTATCGCATCGGTGGTCTCGCCGGTCGTCTTTCCCCAGAGGTGAGCGGCGTCGCGGAGCTCGGCCTTCCCGTTGTCCAGCAGGAGGTAGACCGGTTTCTCCGCCCGGCCGGTCACGATTACTGCGTCAAACCCGGCCTTCTTCATCTTCCAGCCGAAGACCCCGCCGCTGTTGGCGCTGGAGGCAGTGCCGGTGAGCGGCGAGATGGTCGTGACCTCGTACCGGCTCCCCAGCGGAATGCCGGTTCCGGTGAGCGGACCGGCGGCGAAGATCACGGTGTTCTTCTCGCTCAGCGGCTCCGTCTGCGGGTCGACAAGGTCGGTCAGCAGCCGGATACCGAAACCCCGTCCGCCCAGGTACTCCCGCTTGAGCTCGAGAGGGGTTGGCGTGATCGCGACCGTCCCCGCGGAGAGGTCGACAGAGACCATGTTTCCTGCGTATCCGTCCATGGTGATTCCCAGCCTCCTCTCTCGTGGCATGGGAGATAATAATTATGTAAGAAAAGTTGAATCCGTGGGGCCGGAGTCCCACGAACGTCGCCGGGGACAGAAAGTAATTGTGCAGGAGACGGGGCCGCCGGCAGATGACGTGCTCCCGCCGCCGCCTCCCCGGCCTACATTCTCCTTGGCATGGTCCGCCGGTGCAGCACCATCGTGACGGCGGTGAACCCCAGCGTGAAGATGCCGAGCGCGGCGAGGTCGGTCTCCACGGGGAAGTATGATATGCCGGTGAACGCGTACCGCACCAGGTCGGCAAAATAGGTGAGCGGAGAGCAGACCGCGAGCGCCAGGCCCCAGGGGGGCAGCTGCTCGAGGGGGACGAAGATCCCCGAGATGAAGACGAGCGGGAACCTGATCAGCGACGAGAACATCATGATATTCGACGGGAGGTTCGTCGGCGGCACGGCCAGCAGCATCCCGATCGCCGAGAAGCAGACAGCGCCGAGGAGGACGGCGGCCCCCAGCGCGACCCCGTGGAGAAGCGGAAGGCCGAGCGCCAAGCCGATGGCAATCGTGACCGCCGTGATCGCGATGCCGAAGAGGACCGAGGCGATCATGTCGCCCAGGACGATCGCCTCGACCGTGACCGGGCAGGCCGCAAGTCGCTCGAGGGTCTTCGCCTGCCCCTCCCAGGGGAAGATGGCCGGCGAGACGGCCGTGGCCGTGAAGAAGAGGGTCATGGCGACGAGGCCGGAGACGAGGAAGGCGAGCGGGAGCTGCCGGCTCCCCATGAGAAACGCGAGAAAGAGGAAGACCGGCATGAAGACCCCGAAGATCAGCACGGGGCCCTTGAGGTAGTAGATCCGGATGTCCTTCTTCGCGATCGCCCAGGCCCGCCGCACCTGTTCCGCGGGATGTGCCGGGTTCACGGCTCCGCCTCCCCGGTCAGCCGGAGGAACGCCTCGTCGAGCGAGGGCGCGGGGGTGTTCAGGGTCACGATTGCCGCCCCCTGCCCGCGGGCGAAGGCCGTGAGGGCCCGAACGGCGGCGTCCGTGTCCTCCACGACGAGCTGCCACTTGTCGCCCTCGCGGGCGGTCAAGAGCACGGTCTCCAGCGCCGCGAGCCCGTCGCCGGAGACCTCGCGGTCGAAGCTGACCTCGACCCGGTGGACCCGTTCGATGGCCGACTTGAGTTTCTCGGGGGCGTCGATAGCGACGATGCGCCCGCTGCGGATGATCCCGACCCGGTCGCAGAGCCGGTTCGCCTCCTCCATGTTGTGCGTGGTCAGGAAGATCGTCGTGCCGGCCCGGTTCAGATCGCGGAGCAGGTCGAGGATCAGGTGCGTGGACTGCACGTCGAGGCCGCTCGTCGGCTCGTCCAGGAAGAGGAGCTCGGGCTCGTGGAGGAGGGCCATCGCGAGGATCAGCCGCTGCTTCATGCCCTTGGAGTAGGCCTGCACCTTCTGGCCCTTCCGCTCCAGGAGGCCGAGCGCACCGAGCAGGTCGGCCGCCCGCGCTTCGGCCCGGGTCCGGGCGAGCCCGTAGAGCTCGCCCATCAGCATCAGGTTCTGCCAGGCCGAAAGGTCGGTGTAGGCGTTCGCGGTCTCGGGGACCACGCCGAACCGCTGCTTGGCCCGCACCGGGTCGGTGCGCATGTCGTATCCGAGGACGTGCGCCGTTCCCCCGTCCGAAGGGATGACGCCGGTCAGCATCCGCGTCGTGGTGGTCTTGCCGGCCCCGTTCGGTCCGAGGAACCCGAAGATCTCCCCCTGCCGCACGCTGAACGAGACGCGGTCGACGGCAGTGGTACCGCCGAAGACCTTCGTCAGGTCCCGGGCCTCGATCGGGTCGGGCATCACGTCTCCCTCCTCAAACGTCGTCACGGATCCCGAGAATGACCATCCGCTGCGTGCAGCGAATTCCGCGGTCTTCGTCTTTCCCCACCGCGACGAGGTGCAGGGGGGTTACCGGGTGCTCCTGCGGCCCCGACGTGATGACCCCCTCGCCCTCGAGGACGACGAAGACCACGGCGTACGGCTCGGGGTGCGGCGGGATCAACTGCCCCTGCTCGAGGCAGACGAGGACGATGTTCGAGCCGGCGGTCTGTGCTATATCGGTCTTCACCGGGCCGTCCGGGGAGAACCGTGCTGCGTTCATGAGGTTCATTGTTCCTTCTCCGAGTTCCTGAATTCCCGTATCCGCCGGATGATCGCCTGAAGCCGCATCCTCTCCACGGTGTCTCGTGCCTGACGCAGGCGTGTCTCCGTCTCGGGTGGTGCGGCGGGATGGTTGCCGGCATCCCCTTCGGGAGCGGTACCGGGGTCGCTCTGCTGAGACATCATCTTTCCTTGCACAAATATGGTGGGGCTCCGTACGGAGCGAGAGAGCGTGACGGCCGGGGCCGCATCTCCCGATCCGTTTCTCGGGCCCTGTACCGATCAACGGACTCGCGCCCCCCGCCGTGACCAGAGGATCGGCACACGGATATCACCGCGTCCCTATCGGCAATTCCCGGAAAGATGCGGAAGCAACGCGTCTTCACGTGATGCCATCCTTCCGTGCATTCGAATTTCTTCGTGCCGCCTTCATCCCTACCGGGACCGCGCCCGCTGCGAGAGAGACCACGAGGACGATGAACCAGTCGGCTAGGGCAAGGGGTACCGTTCCGAAGACCTCCCGGAGCGGATCCCACATGGTGATCAGGACCTGTGCGACGATTCCGAACCCGACAGAGAGCCAGAGCCATCTGTTTCTGAAGAGCCCGGTCTTCAGGAGGGACCTCTCCCGCGACCCGCTGAAGGCGATGGCGAGAAACTTCTGCGAGAAGACGATGACCGCAAAGGCCATGGTGCCGGCTTTCACGGCGTCTTCCGACCCGGCGGCGAGATACCAGGCGAAGATGCCGGCCGTCGCGAAGGCTAGGACGAGCCCGGCAGCGAGGAGCTCCGCCGAGGACCGCCACGTGAGGATCGGCTCCCCCGGCCGATGCGGCGGGCGTTGCATCGCGTCCGGATCGCGGGGGTCCACGGCGAGCGCGAGGGCGGGCGGGCTGTCGGTGACGATGTTCATCC
>DAEF01000103.1:9291-9469 GCA_002495225.1 Methanoregulaceae archaeon UBA288
GCGGCGAGCTCCCCCAGGTTGCAGGAGAGCAGGTACTGCACGGCCTTCAGGATGTTGGCGTAGATCACGCGCCCCTCCTCGACGGCCTGGACGATGCTGTCGAAGTTGTCGTCCGTGACCACCATGTCGCTCACTTCCTTGGTGACCATGGTCCCGGTGATGCCCATCGCGATGCCGA
>DAEF01000209.1 GCA_002495225.1 Methanoregulaceae archaeon UBA288
CTCGATGTCGACGCCGTCGTTGCGGTACGCCCCGCCCTCGTTCGCGGCCGTCGTGTCGTGGTAGGCCGTACCTTCGCCGCCCTCGTCGTAGTCCTCCATCTCGATGGTGCCGGGGATCACGCTCGTGCCGACGACTGGCGGGCTGACGTCGGGGGTCGTGGCAATCGTATCGATTGTCGGGATGGTGGGTTCGCCGCTGAGGCCGTTGATCGTGATCTGGTTGTTCTTCGCGTTGTAGTACCGGATCAGGGTGTCGGGATCGGCACCGCTCAGCAGGATATCGAGGGTGCAGCCGGTCACGGGCCACGGGTCGTTCGGGTGGTCTTCACGCAGCCCGAGGGAGATCGCGCCGCTGCTCTCCTTGGGGTTGTAGATCTTGAAGTTGTCGAAGACGACGCCGGAGGAGCCCCACATGTAGAGGGCGTGGGTCCTCGCGTTCTTGGAGATGCAGTTGTTGAACTTCAGGTTGGTGCCGGTGCGCACCTGGAAGGCCTTGTCCGAGCCGTCGTCGGTGCACTCGTTCAGGGTGATGTCCTTCGAGCCCTGCCAGAGCCAGAACCCGTTGTTCTTGCTGTTGATCGAGACGCAGTTGGTGAGGGTGACGCCGCACGAGAGGTAGTACCCGGTCATGTAGAACCGGGTCGGCTCGGTGTTCCGCCAGCCGTTGTTGACGGCGACGCAGTTGCTGACCTTGCTGTTGACCTGCACCGGGATGGCCGTGTTCGGGTCGTTGCCGTTGTAGAAGTTCGGCTCGAAGTAGAACCCGGACTCCCAGCAGTCCTCGGCCCGGCAGTTGTTGACGTACAGGTCGTACAGGTCGGCCCCCTCGTGGAAGTCGAACCCGACGGCCCAGATCTTGCCCGAGCCCGCGTTGCCGCACCGGAGGGCGAGGCAGTCCTCGAACCGGATGTTCCGGTTGACCCGCGGCGACTTCTGGCCGTTGAGGTTGAACCCGGTCGAACCGACGTCGATCGCCTTGCACCGGACGAACTCGATGTTCTCGCAGACGCGACCGTCTGCCCAGACGAAGAACATGCCGTTGACGGTCGGCGCGAGCTTCTTCGAGTCCTGGATCGTGACGTCGTGCACCTCCACGTTCGACGTCGTGATCATCAGCCACCCGCGGTTCGTGATCTTGAAGTCGCTCACCGTCACTCCCGACTGGGCGATGTCCACGCGTGCCGCGTAGTCGCCGGCCATCGAGAGGACCGTCTTGTCCGGCCCCTGTCCCCGGAAGGTGTTGCCGGACTTGACGTAGACCGTGCCCGAGGTGCGGAAGGTGCCCTCCGTCATGACCACCTCTCCGCCGCGCGCGAGCGCGGCGTTCAGCTCCGCCTGATCGCCACTGCCGTCGCAGACATATTGCGCGGAGACCTTCGAGGTTGCGCTCGCGTCGCTTGCGGCCACAATCGTCGCGGCGATGGCGGATTGCGCGAGAAGGGCGCATCCGAAAAGAAGTATAAAGAAAATTTTTCTCTTGACGTTCATCGACCACCCTCTAGTGTTCATTACAAGAACCTTTGGTTATTTATACATTCTGTTTAACTCCCTGCACCAAATTGGCCCCCTTTTGCCAGAAGGAGGTTAAATATCCATCCTATTGGAAATCAAGGCCCGTAGCGCGCCCGGCACTTCGGCACATTGTTTATATACTTCCTGCGACGAAGTCCCGAAACGAACCTCGTATCTTCGGCAAATCTCTCATAGGGGCGGAAATTGAAACTTTTTTTGTTTTTTGAACGACGTCGTTTGTCACCCGGTGTCCGAACGGGAGAAAATCCGACGTCAGGGCGCCCGATGGGCGGATTCACCGGTAAAACGGGCATACTGTTAAGTGTTGCCGCTTCGCCCCACCCCCGTGGGGAGTCGTGGGAAGTCATTATATGGGATGTTGCCGACAATCCTGTTAACGAATATTTCGGCGGTATCATGATCACGCTCACTCCCGACGAGGTCCGGGCGCGCTTCGGCCCGCTCTTCTCCGAACGCTTCCTGGTGATGGTCGACCGTGCAGCCGGTGCTGCCGAGATCCTGGAGACCTGCCGCGCCCGCGGTCCGGTGGAATGGGACGCCATGAACCGCCGGAGGGCCGGCGGGGCGATCGACTCCTGCACGGTCGAGGGCTCGACGCTCCGTATCCGGACCCGTCTCGGCCGGTACCCGGTCCGGTTCGGGCCGGCAGAGGCGCAGAGCGGGGGGCAGGCGCTCGAGGCGGTCGAGCTCGACGGCGACGAGGTGGTGACGAGCTGGGCCGGGATCGCCGGGGCCGGTGTCGGTATCGCCGCCTGCCTGCCGCAGGCGCCCGGCGTCACTCGCGCCGAGTACCCGGACGAGGCTGACCTGACGGTCGGGGGCGCACGGACGAACCGCGTCCGGATCTTTTCGCCTGTCTACGAGAAGGTCGTCTTCGGGATCGACGACACGGACACCGAGGCCGGCGGGGCCACCTGGGTCCTGGCCCTCCAGTGCGCGGCCGCCTGCCCGGTCGAGGACGTCCACCTGCTCGGCATGCGCCTGGTGCAGCTCAACCCGGCGGTGCCGAACAAGACCACGAACTGCGTCGGCTCGGCGCTCGTCTACGCCGTGCAGTCGGGGCGCCTGCAGGAACTCGAGGCGTACGTCGCCGGGTTCGTGAACGAGCACTCGCTCTCGCTGGATGCGGGCATCGCGGTCCGCTCAGGCATCGTTCATCCCGACGGGACCGACGCGATGCGGCGGGTCAAGACCGAGATCCTGACCCGTGCCGAGGCCGAAGACGATGCGGAGCGGCTGAACGTGCGGTTCATCGATCAGAACCGGGGCAAGGGAAGGATCGGCGCGCTCGGTGCGCTGCTCTGGGCCGACGAGGGACCCGAGGCGGCGGGGCTCTATGGAGAAGATCTCTGATCCATATACTGTTCCATACCGCCGGCTCGTGGCAGTCGCCGGCGACGGGCCCGACGAGGTCGAACTCGTCGAGTTCTACGACTGCATCGGCGGCGCGATGTGGTCCCGCCACCATTACCGGCAGAGCCCGCTCGTCCGCGACGCCCGCTGCGTCGGCCCGAGCATGCGCTATCTCCTCTCCGAGGGGACGGTCGACCTGGCGCTCGAGGGCTCGCGCTTTCCGGCCGGCATCGCCGGGGTCGAACGGTGCGGCGACGAGCTCGCGGTCACCTACGTCGGGCTCGGCGGCGGCGGCGTCGGCGCGTCCGGATCGCGGAGCCGTGCCGGCGGGCTCGCCCGGGCAGAGGCCGATCCGTGCGGAGGCGGGAAGCGGGCCGGCGCGACGGTCTGGGTCCCGCTCCGCCGCCGGGTGCTGATCGGCGTCGACGACACCGACACCCCCGAGGCGGGGGCGACCTGGACCCTCGCCCACACCATCGCCCGGGCCGTGGAGAGCGACGACGACGTCTACCTCTCGCACACGATCGTCCAGCTCTTCCCGGTCCCGTTCCGGACCAAGAACTGCGTCGGGATCGTCGTCGAGTTCGCGTCGCGGGACCCTGGAGCGCTCGCGGCACGGTTCCAGGCCCTCCTCGAGGAGCACACGCTCTCGGGCGAGACGGGCATGGCCGTCTACACCGGGTTCGACCCGTCCCCGCTGAGACCTTTCGGGGAGCGGGTGAAGCGCGGCGAGATCGACCCCGGCGAGCTCGGACGGCTCCGGGACCCCTGCCTCGAGCTCCGCATGGCCGGGCGGGGCGCCGTGGGCGCCGTCGCCGCGATCCCGTTCTACACCGACTACGAGGAGGCGCTCGCGCTGTGGGATGGACCGGGCTGAAGGCGGCGGTGCTCGCCGGGGGCGGGTGCCGGATCGAGGGCGAGCTCCCTCCGGGCGCGGTGGCCCGGTCGACGGCCGGGCCCGGCGCCGGGGGCGCCGGCGCCGTCTTCTTCTCGCACGGGAACCGGCGGGTCCGGGTACCGCTCGGGGCCGACGGGCCGGCCCTGTTGATTGTTCGCGACGACGGGAGCGCCGAGCTCTCCTGCGGCGGCGAGCGGGTAGAGGGGCGGCTCGAGCCGGTCGGCCTCCACTGTCCCCGGCAGGCCTTCATCACCGTCTCGGAGTCCTGCCTCTTCGACTGCGCCTACTGCCCCGTGCCCGGTTCCAGGGGCCCGAGGAAGACGGTCGAAGAGATCGTCGGTCTCGTCGAAAGCGTCGCCGGCTCGGTCGACGCGATCTCGCTCACGAGCGGGGTCGCCGTCTCTATCGAGGAAGAGGAGGAGTACGTCTGCCGGGTGGTCGGGGCGCTCCGGCGCTTCGGTCTCCCGATCGGGGTCTCGATCTTCCCGACCCCCGCGACCCCGGCGCGGCTTTACGCGCTCGGCGTGGCCGAAGTGAAGTTCAACCTCGAGACGGCCACGCCCGAACTCTTCGCCGCGCACTGCCCGGGCCTTCCGTATGGCACAGTCCGGGACGCCCTCGCCGCCGCGGTGCCGCTCTTCGGGCGGGGGCACGTCTTCTCGAACGTGCTCGTCGGCCTCGGCGAGACCGACGACGAGCTCGACGCCTGCGTCGATGAGCTCGTCGCTCTCGGCGTCGTCCCCGTGCTCCGGCCGCTCACGCCGGCGGCGCGTTGCCGAAACCTTGCCCGCCCGACCCCGGAGCGGCTCGTCCGGGCCGCCCGGCACCTCTCCCGCGCGCTCGGCCGTGCCGGGCTCGACCCGTCCGGGGCCGTGAGCATGTGCGGCGCCTGCACGGGCTGCGACCTCGCGGCCTGGAGGGATTTGTGAACGCCGAGACCGCGCTCGTGGCAGCCCTCCGCGCGGCCGCCGACCACTGGTACGGCGTGCCGGGCTACCCCGTGACCGCGATCGCGGCCGGGCTCGGGGCCCGCCTGCCGGCGAACGAGAAGGTCGGGCTCGAGTACTGCCTGGGCCACTCCCTCTCGGGCCGGCGCTCGGGCCTCGTGGTCAAGCACGTCGGCCTCAACGCCTGCGCCGACCCGCTCGTGCAGGCCACGACCCGCGGCATCTCGGCCGGGGTCGTGGTCGTGGTCGGCGACGACGTGACGGCGCGCTGGTCCGAAAACGCGCAGGACTCGCGCTACTACGGCGAGCTCGCCGAGGTCCCGGTCCTCGAGCCCGACGGCGCGACCGTCGCGGACGCGGTCGAGGAGGCCTTCGGGGTCTCGGAGGCGGCCTCCCGCGTCGCCCTGCTGCGCATCACCCCCGCGCTCCTCGAGTCGGACGCCGCCCCGGCCCCGCGCCCCCCCGCGCCGCGCCCGTCGCCCAGCCCTGCCGACGACCTGACCATGAGGGGCCGCGCCGCCCGCGCCCGCCGGGGCACCCGCGACCTCTTTAGGTGGGCCGCCGAGTCGCGCCTGAACCGGCCGGGGCGGGGCGCGGTCGGCGTCGGCGCGGCCGACGGCGACGCCCGCGTGGTCACGGTCTACCCGCCGCCGCCCGGGATCGGGACCGGTGCCGAGGTCCGCGAGCACGGGCGGCCGTTCGTCCGCGAGCACCGGGGGCTCCGGCCCCCCGCGGACCCCGGCGAGCCCGAGACCCACGCGCGCCGGGGCCGGAGGACCGTGCTCTGCGCGGACTGCCCGTTCGCCCCGGTCATCGCCCTGCTCAAGGACCGGGGCCTCGTCCCGGTCTGCGACACCGGGTGCGCGCTCCTGGCCGCCGCGCCCCCGTTCTCGCACGGCGTCGCCGGGTACGGCCTCGGCTCCTCGGTCGGGGTCGCCGCGACGAGCACGGGAGTCGCCCTGATCGGCGACTACGCCCTCCTCCACTCGGGGATCAACGCCCTGGTCGACGTGCACGCCGGGGGCGTGCCCCTCCTCTGCGTCGTGCTCGAGAACCGGTGCCTCGCCATGACCGGGCGGCAGCCCCACCACGGGGTCGAGCCCTACCTCGCCTGGGCCGACCCGATCGTGCTCGACGCGACCGACAGCGCGGGGCTCGCCCGCGCGATCGCCCCCCCCGACCGAACGACGACCGTCATCGTGCGGGGCGACTGCCCCGCAGGAGCCCGTTATGGAACCATGGAATGTTGAGATCTGCGACGTGACGCTCCGGGACGGCGAACAGACCCCGGGCGTCTCGTTCACGTGCGAGGAGAAGGCCGCGATCGCGACCCTCCTCGATCAGACCGGGGTCGAGGTGATCGAGGCCGGCTTCCCCGCCGTCTCGGCCTACGAGCTGCAGTGCGTCCGGGCCGTGACCGCCCTCGACCTGGACGCCCGGATCTGCTGCCTCGCCCGGGCGAAGCAGGGGGACATCGACGCCGCGATCGCCGCGGAGGTGGACATGGTCTCGATCTTCATCGCGACCTCCGAGCTCCACGTCCGGCTCAAGTTTAAGAGACCGAGGGGCGAGGTGCTCGACCAGGCCCTCCGGATGGTCGAGTACGCGCGCGACCACGGCCTTGCCGTCCGGTTCGCGGCCGAGGACGCCTCGCGGACCGAGACGGCGTTCCTGATGGAGATGTACCGCCGCGGCGCAGAGTGCGGCGCGGCCCTCGTCTCGTTCGCGGATACGGTCGGCTGCCTCCTGCCGCTCGAGATCTACGAGGTCATGCGCGAGCTCGTCGCCGCGAGCCCGGTCCCGCTCTGTGCCCACTGCCACAACGACCTGGGGTGCGCGACCGCGAACACGCTCACGGCGGCCGGTGCCGGCGCCTTCCAGCTCCACACGACCGTGAACGGGATCGGGGAGCGGGCCGGCAACGCGCGGCTCGAGGAGGTGCTCGTCGGGCTCTATCACAAGGGGGGCGTGGACCGGTACCGCCTGGACCACCTCCCGGCCCTCTCGGCCCTGGTCGCCGAGTGCTCCGGGATCCCGGTCGGCAAGACCCACCCGGTCGTCGGCGAGCACGCGTTCGCGCACGAGTCGGGGATCCACATCGCCGCCCTGCTGCAGGACCCGGACACCTACGAGTACGTCCACCCCGCCGAGATAGGGGCCGAACGGAGGTTCGTGCTCGGCAAGCACACGGGGCGCAGGGCGCTCGAGCACGTGGTCTGCTCGCTCGGGTGCCGGCTCGACGACCGCCAGATCTCGCGGGTGCTCGAGCTGGTCAAGGAGCGGGGGGAGCAGCGAAAGTGCACCGTCACCCCCGAGGTGCTGATGGACCTGATCCGCCGGGTCCGGGAGGAGGGGTGATGGCGACCCTCAGCGAACGGATCCTGGGCGCGCCGGCCGGCGCCTGCGTCGACCGGGCAGTCGACCGCCCCTACGCCCACGACGGCACGGGCGTGCTCGCGCTCCAGACCTTCCGCACGATCGGTAAACCGCTCGTCCGGCCCGAACGGGTGCGCCTCCTCTTCGACCACATCGTGCCCGCGAACAACTCCGAGACCGCGACCCTCCAGGCCGAGCTCCGCCGGTTCGCGCGCGAGAGCGGGGTCCCCCTCTGCGACGTCGGCGAGGGGATCTGCCACCAGGTCATGAGCGAGGGCGGCGTCCGGCCGGGCGAGGTCGTGATCGGCGCCGACTCGCACACCTGCACGCTCGGCGCGTTCGGCGCGTTCGCCACCGGCGTCGGCGCGACCGACATGGCCGCGATCTGGGCGACCGGGGAGACCTGGCTCCGCGTGCCCGAGACGACGAACCTCTCGCTCGCGGGCCGGCTCGGCGGCGGCGCCGAGGCAAAGGACCTCGCGCTCGCGTACGTCTCGCGCCTCGGCATGGACGGCGCGACCTACCGGGCGCTCGAGTTCACGGGCGAGGGGGCCGCGACGCTCTCGATGGCCGGCCGGCTCACCTGCTCGAACCTCGCGATCGAGGCCGGCGCGAAGACCGGGCTCTTCTACGCGGACCGGACCACCTGCGAGTACCTGGCCGGGTTCGGGGTCGCGGCGTCCCCCCAGGCCGTCGAGGACGCACACTACGCCGAGGAGCACGAGTTCGACCTGGGCGCGATCGAGCCGCTCGTGGCGGTCCCGCACCGCGTCGACTCGGCCCGCCCCGTGGATCGCGTGGCCGGCACGGCGATCGACCAGGTCTTCGTCGGCACCTGCACGAACGGCCGGCTCGAGGACCTGGAGCGGTTCGCGTCGGCCGTGAAGGGGCGGCGCGTGAAGGTCCGGACGGTCGTGGTCCCCGCGTCGCGCCGGGTGCTCGCGGACGCGATCCGGTCTGGCGCGCTCGAAGCGATCGTCGAGGCCGGCTGCACGGTCGGCCCGCCGGGCTGCGGGCCGTGCCTGGGCATGCACCTGGGCGTGCTCGGCGAGGGCGAGGTCTGCCTCTCGACCGCGAACCGGAACTTCCGGAACCGGATGGGCGTCGGCGGCGAGGTCTACCTGGCCTCCGTGGGAACGGCCGCCGCGTCCGCGCTCGCGGGCGAGATCGCGCCGCCGGAGGGGGCCGCATGAAACTCTCGGGACGGGCGCTCCGGCTGCCCCCGGACCTGGACACGGACATGATCATCGCCGGGCGGTACCTCAGGACCAGGGACCGGGCCGTCTGGGCCGCGCACGCTCTCGAGGACCTGGACCCGACCCTCGCGGGCCGGCTCGGGGGCGCCGTCATCGTCGCGGGCCCGAACTTCGGCTGCGGGTCGTCGCGCGAGCAGGCGGCGGTCGCCCTCCGCGAGGCGGGCGTGGTCGCCGTGGTCGCGCCGTCGTTCGCGCGGATCTTCTACCGGAACGCGATCAACCTGGGCCTGCCGATCGCCGAGGCCACGCTCGACTGCGAGGACGGCGACGTGGTCGAGGTGGACCTGGAAGCGGGCGTCGTGCGGGCCGGGGACCGCCCCCCCGTGCCGATCGCGCCGCTCTCAGCGCGGATGCGGGCGATCCTCGGCGCGGGCGGGCTCGTGGAACTGCTGAAGGGCGCGGCATGATCCCCGAGTGCAAGGAGGTCGGGGTGGCCAGCGGCCGCCCCTGCGGCGACGCCGTCTACTTCCTGACGAGATTTCTGCTCCGGCCGGCCGGCGACTCCTTCGACGTGCTCGCCATCGAGCCCGACCCCGGTGCCAGAGGACTGATGCGGCCGATCGCGTCCGAGCGGCTCCTCGCCGACCACCGCGAGGTCGTGGTCCACCCCGGGCGCGTGAGACTCTGGGACCGCGCCCTCCTCCTCAGGCTCGCCCGCGCCTCCAACCATCGGTGCACGGTCTTCACGGGGCTCGACGAGCACGTGACCTTCGTGCTCGACCCGGGAGACGAACTCCTCGCGGTCCACGTCTACGACATCGAGCCCCCGCGCCCGAACCTCTCGGCCGGGATCCGCGAGATGGAGGAGCTCGGGCTCTTCGGCGACCTCGGCGTCGGCTTCTGCCACCACGTCCGCGACATCCGCGGGGCCGGGGCGGCGGTCTACCCGTGCCGCGCGTCCGGTTTTCCACGGACCCTCGACGCGGACCGCGTGGAGAGCGGAGAGACCGTGGCATGCTGCACGACCGGGCGGGAACTGATCGAGGACTGCTACAGGGTCCCGTTCGTCCAGGCCGACACCTGCCCGCTCGGGCAGGTCGGCGCCGAGCCGTTCGTGGCCCGGTGCTGCCGCTCGGAGCGGCGGGGCCTCCGCGAGATCGGTGGATATTTCGGCACGGTCGTCCACTGGGGGGACTCCCCCGCGCAGATCTTCGACGCGGTCCGCGAGCTCGTCGCGGCCTGGAGGGCGCGTGACGCGGATCGCTGTGGTTGAGGGCGACGGGATCGGCCGCGAGGTGGTCCCCGTGGCCGCTGAGGCCCTCCGCGCCCTCCGGCCCGACTGGGAGCAGGTCCCGGTCGAGCTCGGCCTCGAGCGCTGGCGGCGGACCGGGACCGCGATCGACGATGCGGATCTCGCGACCCTCTCCTCGTGCGACGCCGTGCTCTTCGGCGCGGTCAGCTCGGCCCCGCACGGCGAGTACCCGAGCGTCGTGCTCCGGCTCCGGCGGGAACTCGGGCTGTACGCGAACATCCGCCCCGTCCGCGGGAGCGCCTGCGACCTCGTGGTCGTGCGCGAGAACTCGGAGGGGCTCTACGCCGGGCGCGAGCGGATCGAGGCCGACCGTGCCTGCACCGAACGGGTGATCACCCGCGCCGGGACCGAGCGGATCGCCCGCGTCGCGTGCCGGATCGCGGCCGGCCGGCGAAAGCTCACGATCGGCCACAAGGCGAACGTGCTCGCGGCGGACCGGTTCTTCCTCGGGATCGCCCGCGGCGTCGCGTCGAGCGAGGGCGTGCCAACCGACGACGCCTTCATCGACGCCCTCTGCCTCGACGTCCTCCGCCGGCCCGAACGCTACGACGTGATCCTGGTCGAGAACATGTTCGGCGACATCCTCTCGGACGTGGCCGCGTTCCACGTCGGCGGGCTCGGGCTCCTGCCGAGCGCGAACCTGGGGGATGGGCACGCCCTCTTCGAGCCGGTCCACGGCTCGGCCCCGGACATCGCCGGGCAGGGGATCGCGAACCCGGTGGCCGCGCTCCGCTGCGCCGCCATGCTCCTCGACCACCTCGGCGACACCCCGAACGCGGCGCGGCTCGAGGGTGCGATCGGCCGGGTCGTGGCCCGGGGCTTCGTGACCCCCGACCTCGGGGGCACGGTCTCCACGCTCGAGCTCGGTTCGGCCGTCGTCGCCGAACTGTGAAAAAAGGGGGTCTCAGCGCCGCCGCACGAGCACGAGCAGGAGGAGCCCGGCGCCGAGGGCGGCGAGGGGCGAGAGGGCCGCCTGTGTCGGCGCGGACGTGACCGGGACGGGGGTCGTCGCGGCCGCGGTCGTCTCCCCGGTCGAGGTCTCCGCCGGGGGCACGGTCGCGCTCGTGTCCGCGGGCGACGCGCCCGAGACCGTCACCGTGTAGCGGGTGATGACGCCCGCCGGGTCCAGGAGTGAGACCCGGTAGTCACCCTGGCCCGAAATCGGGACCGATTTCGAGAACGCCCCGTTCGCGTCGGTCCTGACGTACTCGGGTCCGAACGTGAAGTTCCCCGGCCCGGTCACCGCGATCGCGATCGATCCGCTCTTCTTGCCCGGCGCGGTGCCGGCGACGGTCAGGTTCTGGAGGTCGTCCTGGGCCGACGGCGAGGTCACGGCGACCTCCTTCGAGCGGTCGACGATCGTCACGAACCGGCTCGTGACCGAGGAGGTGCCGAAGAAGCCCGGGTCGGCCGGCTGCACGAGCTCGAGCCGGTAGTCGCCGGTGATGAGGCCCGCCGTCTCCATCCGGGCCGAGAAGGTCCCGTCCTGCTGGACCACGATCGTGGCCCGGGCCCGCTCGGCCCAGCCGCCGTAGAGGACGAGGTCGTGCGTGTACCCGGCCGGGAGGGTCGAGGTCCCGTTCACGACGAGTGGTTCGCCCGCGGTCAGGGTGCGGGGAGCGTCGATGGTCACGATATAGGCCGAGGCCGCCGCGATCAGCAGCGAACAGAGGCAGAGCAGGAGAAGCAGTCGTCTTGTCATCGTATCGGCTCCAGGGGGCCCCCGTCGTAAAACGGGGGCCGGAAACACAACATTTCTATTGCCCTGGCACGTATTAAACGCTTCACGTGACGAACGAAGAGCGGCCGCTGGCCTCCTGGACCGGCATGGACCGGATCGACGACCGGGTCGTTTCCAGCCTGACGGTCATCCTGAAGACCCCCGGGTGCTCGTGGCGACGGTGCCGGATGTGCTCGTACCGCAACGAGCGGCACGGGCGGCTCGAGGACGCCGAGGCCCTGGTCCGAGCCCAGCTCGCGTACGTCCGCCGGGAGTACGACGGGCGCGACTACGACCTGGTCAAGGTCTACAGCTCGGGCAGCCTCCTCGACCCCGGCGAGGTGCCGCCGGCCGCGCTCAATGCGATCGGCGACGCCTTCCACGGGCGGACCCTGATCGTCGAGACGCGGCCCGAGTTCGTCGACACCGCCCGGCTCGACGACCTCGCCGCGCACCTCGACGACGGGTCCGTGGCCCGGCCCGTCTACGTCGCGATCGGCCTCGAGACCACGAACGACCTGGTGCGCGAGAAGTCGATCGACAAGGGCTTCTCGTACGCGATGTACCTCCACGCGGTCAGCGAGGCGAGGTCGGCCGGCGCCGGGGTCAAAACCTACCTGCTCCACAAGCCCCTCTTCCTGACCGAGGCAGAGGCGATGGAGGACATGCAGCGGTCGATCGCCAGGGTCTCGCCCCACGCCGACCTGGTCTCGATGAACCCCTGCACGGTCCAGCGCCGGACCGAGCTCGAGTGGTACTGGAAGCGGGGCGCGTACCGGCCGCCGTACCTCTGGTCGGTCCTGAAGTTGCTGCTCGACGCCGACCGGCACCTCAGCTCCGACCCCCTCGGCGGGGGCCGGCAGCGCGGGCCGCACAACTGCGGCGAGTGCGACCGCGAGATCGTGGACGCGATCCGCGACTACTCGGTCTCGGCGGACCGCTCGCGCCTGGTCGAGGCGATGGCGATCCCCTGCGACTGCAAGAAAGAGTGGGAGTTCGTGCTCGAGAACGAGCGGCCCTACTGCATGCCGCTCACGCGGTAGGTCGGCGCGTCCCCGTCGAACCCGAGGGCGCGGGCCAGGAGGGGGAGGAACGTCCCGGCGTCCGAGACGATCCCGATCGCCTGCATCGTGCCCCGGTCCATCAGCTTCGTGACCGAGGCGGGGTTGATGTCGACGCAGATCGTCNNAGTTGCCGACCGCGATCGAGTGGAGCAGGGTCCCGACCATCAACACCATCCCGCACCCCCGCAGCTCCGCCCGGATCGCGTCCTGAGCCTCGACCGTGTCCGTGATCACGTCCGGCAGGGGGCCGTCGTCGCGGATCGAGCCGG
>DAEF01000140.1 GCA_002495225.1 Methanoregulaceae archaeon UBA288
TTCCCCATTTCGTAATGAAGGTCCCAGCTGTCGTGAATTTCTGAACCCGATTGTTGCCGGAATCGACCACGTACACGTTGCCCGCACCATCCACCGCAATATCCCCGGGCTCGTTAAACTGACCGTCGCCGGATCCCCTGTTTCCCCATTTTGTGATGAAGATCCCCGCTGCCGTGAATTGCTGGATCCGATGGTTTCCGGAATCGATTACGTATACGTTACCCGTGGGATCCGTCGCGATGCCTTTCGCATCATTGAATTGGCCATCACCTGACCCCTGGGTTCCCCATTTCGTAATGAAGGTCCCGGCTGTCGTGAATTTCTGAACCCGATTGTTGCCGGAATCGACCACGTACACGTTGCCCGCACTATCCACCGCGATATCCCCAGGCTCGTTAAGTTGACCGTCGCCGGATCCCTGGCTACCCCACTGGGCGGCATAAACATGTACTGTCGGGATGAGGATGGGGGCGGCGTTGAACCTGTTTTCGTCTGCCGTTGCCATACCAACGGTACCAGCGAGAAGCAGCAAAAAGCAGACAGCATACAAAAGTTTCATTCGTCTTCACCGGGACTGATTTTTGTTCAGATCAACTTTATGTGGGATTATATGCCCCTTCAACTTTTTAGAGTGGTTCGATGACACTGCAGATGCCTCCTGGGTGTCCGGTTCGAGCCATTCAGGGGGCGCCGGTTCTATCTAGACTGTTTCCAGCAATAACGAAAAGGAGTCGGAGATATTCTACAGAGCCAGTTACTCGGCCCGGGCGACCCGGATCGTGACCGCGAGACCGTCCAGGTCCCAGTCGGCGACGAGCGTCATCGGGTCGTCCTCGGCCGCTGCGATCTCGCCCTGGTCCGCGACGGCGAGGGTCGCGGCCCGGACCTCTTCTCCGATCGTCGCGTGCCAGTCGGCGACGAGGGCCGCGATCCGGGGATCCCGGAGCACGACATCGACCTCGACCAGGTCCTCGACCGCGAGATCGAGCTGCTTGCGCATCTCCTGGATCCGCCGGGTCAGCTCGCGGGCCCAGCCCTCGCCCTCGAGCTCGTCGTCGAGGGCGACGTCGACGTAGACCGTGCCGCCGTCCATCGGGGCCGCGAAGACGCTCTCCGGGAGGGACTCGTGGAAGGTCAGCTGGGTCGCGTCGAGGGTGTACTCGCCGAGCACGACCGTCCCGTCGCGCTCGAGCGCGGCCTTCAGGGCCGTGCCGTCGGCCGCCTCGACCAGGCTCTTCACCTTCGGCGCGTCGCGGCCGAAGGCGGGCCCGAGCGCCTTCATCACGGGCTCGGCCCGCCAGCCGATCCTCTCCCAGGCGCCGCGGACGACCTCGACCTCGCGGGCGTTCGCGCGGGAGCGGCAGACCGCGTTCTGCGAGGAGAGCGCGTCCTCGACCTCGTCCGCGTCCGTTACGACGGTGACCGTCCGGACGGGCCAGCGGAGCTTCCGCTTCCCGGCCTGCCGGGCGTTCTGGACCGCGTCGTCGAACGAGCGGACCAGCGCCGTCGCCCGCTCGAGCACGGGGTCGACGAGGTCGGGGTTCCCCTCGGGCCACGAGAGCATGTGGATCGAGAGGGGGTCGGCCTCGAGCCTGAGGTTCCGGTAGCAGGCCTCGGCCAGGTGCGGCGCGAACGGCGCGAGCAGGGCGAAGAGGCGGCGGAGCACGTAGTAGAGGGTCTCGTACGCGTCCCGCTTGCCCTCGTCCTCGCCCTCGAGCCACATCCGCGGCCGGACGAGCTGGATGTACCAGCGCGAGAGGTCCTCGAGCACGAAGGTCATGAGCTCGCGGACCACGCGGTGGAGCTGGTAGTCGGCGAGGTCGTTCGCGCACTGGTGCGCGAGGGTGTTGACCCGTGAGATGATGAACCGGTCCTCGGTCGCCATCGCCGCGTACCGGCGGTGGACGTACGCGCCGTCCCAGGCGCCGTCGGCCTCCGGCGCGAAGCCGTCGAGGAGCATGTACGGGAGCGGGAACCGGTAGACGTTCCAGAGGATGTTCGCGGTCCGGGCAACCGTCTTGACCCCGTCCCAGTTGAACTTCAGATCGTCCCAGGGGGCGTTCGCCGAGAGGACGTAGAGCCGGAGCACGTCCACGCCGACCTTCTCCACGACCTCGGAGGGCGCGACCACGTTCCCGAGGGACTTCGACATCTTGCGCCCCTCGGCGTCGAGCGCGAACCCGTGCATGAGGACGGACTTGTAGGGGGCGCGGCCGAACGCGAAGGTCGCGGCCCCGAGCTGCGAGTAGAACCAGCCGCGGGTCTGGTCCTGCCCCTCGGTGATGAAGTCCGCGGGCCAGAGCTGCTCCCAGGCGTCGGTCTTCCCCGGGAAGCCGAGCGTGGCCCAGGAGGCGACGGCCGAGTCGAACCAGACGTCGAAGATGTCCTCGACCCGCCGCATGGAACCGCCGCAGGCGCACGGGATGGTCACCTCGTCCACGAAGGGGCGGTGGGGGTCGGGGACGGGCGAGCCCGAGAGCGCCTCGAGCTCGGCGATAGTCCCGACGACTTTCCGGGCGCTGCAGGCCGAACAGATCCAGACCGGGATCGGGATCCCCCAGTAGCGCTGGCGCGAGATGCACCAGTCGCGGGCGTCCCGGACCCAGTCGTGGAACCGGGCCGAGCCGGCCCAGTCGGGGTACCACCGGACCTTCTCGATCGCGTCGAGCATCTGCGACCGGACCTCGGGGATCCTGAGGAACCACTGCGAGGTCGCGCGGAAGATGATCGGGGTCTTGCAGCGCCAGCAG
>DAEF01000219.1:0-354 GCA_002495225.1 Methanoregulaceae archaeon UBA288
GTTCTCCATCTTCATCGCCTCGAGGACGACGAGAGTATCCCCCTTTTTCACGTGGGTGCCGCGGCCCGTCCGGACCTCGAGGACCATGCCCTGTATGTTCGACTTGACCCCGTTCCGGACGTCGCCGCGCGGGGCCCGGTCGGGGGCCTTCTCCACGCTCGTGGCGACCGCGGTCCCCTCGACCGAGAGGATCCGGACCGAGAAGACCTCGCCGTCGACCTCGACCTCCATCATCGACGGCACCTCGGCCGCCTGCCTCGCCGCCGCCTCGCCGGGCCGCGCCGTCGGGATCGCCTCGGGGCTCCGCTCGCCCTTCAGGAACGACGGGGCGATCGCCGGGTAGAGGATGTAGGT
>DAEF01000219.1:361-551 GCA_002495225.1 Methanoregulaceae archaeon UBA288
TCGAGCAGGTCCGCGGGGCGGCAGGTCACGACCTCTTCGCCGGCGGCGAGGATCCGGGAGACGATATCGCCGTCCATCGGCGCCGGTGCGCGGCCGTAGAGCCCGCGGACGTAATCCCGGACCTCCTTGGTGACGTTCTTGTACCGCGCGCCCAGGAGCACGTTCAGCACGGCCTGGGTCCCGACGATCT
>DAEF01000219.1:598-819 GCA_002495225.1 Methanoregulaceae archaeon UBA288
GCTGGCTGACCAGGTTCGAGATCATGCCGCCCGGGACCTGGTAGATGAGCACGTCCGAGTCGACGCGCTCGGAGATCGGGTCGACGAGGGCACCGTACCGGTCCCGCAGCGCGAGGCAGGCGTTCCGGGCCTCCCGGAGGATCAGGAGCTCGATCCCGGTATCGCGCTCGGTCCCGGCGAGCGACGCGACCACGGACTCGGTCGGGGGCTGGGACGTCCCG
>DAEF01000219.1:930-8251 GCA_002495225.1 Methanoregulaceae archaeon UBA288
CCGGCCATGTCCTTGATGCAGATCGAGTCGGCTCCCCGGGAGGCGAGTTCGCCGGCCATCTCGACGAAGCCTTCGACCGAGTGCGCCGGGGAGACCGTGTAGGAGATCGCGCCCTGGAGGTGGGCGCCCACGTCCTTGACGCCCGCCATCGAGCGCTCCATGTTCCGGAGATCGTTCAGGGCGTCGAAGACCCGGAAGATGTCGACCCCGTTCGTGAACGCGGCCTCGACGAAGCGGTCGACCACGTCGTCGGGGTAGTGGCGGTACCCGACCAGGTTCTGNNTTCTGCCCGCGGAGGAGCATCTGGAGCCGGGTGTTCGGCAGGGCTTCCTTGAGCCGGCGGAGCCGTTCCCACGGGTCTTCGGCGAGGAACCGGATGCACGTGTCGAAGGTCGCGCCGCCCCACGCCTCGACCGACCAGAACCCGGCACGGTCGAGAAGCCGGGCCAGCGGCAGCATGTCTTCGGTTCGAAGACGAGTGGCGATAAGCGACTGATGGGCGTCCCGCAGGGTCGTATCGGTAATATTAAGCGGTTTTTTGGGAATCGCAGCACTCATCGCGGACCTCTCGGCTGTTACTGTGATAAAAGCCGGAAGAGCTGTTCACAATGATAGTATAAAAATATCGCGCGGTCCGGCGAGCGCGGCGACCAGGATGGCCAGCGCGACACCGGCGGCGGCGAGGTCCGTGCGGGTGAACCGGAACCGCGGGACGAGCACGCCGCCGCCGGAATAGCCGCGGAGAGCGAGCAGGCGGGCCAGTTCGCGGCTGCGGCGGAGCTCGGCAAAGAGGAGGGCAGTGCCGATCGCGAACCACCGGGGCACGGCGCGCAGCCGCTTCTGGGCGACCGCGATCCGGATCTCCGTGAGGTCGGCGGCGGCCGCCCGCAGGGATCCGAGGGCGAGCTCGCCGACGAGGCCGAGGTCGAACCCGGCGCGGGGGAGGCCGATACGCGCGCCGAGCCAGGCCCCGAGGTCCAGGAGGTCGCCGTCCCGCTGGTCAGCGTAGGCGTACGCCGCGATGAGGAGGACGCCCGAACAGCGGACGAGGTACGAGACGCCGTCGCCCCCCGAGAGCCCGGTCGCGAGGGCCGCGAGCAGGACCGTGACCCCGAGGTAGAGGACCGTGGTGGAGGCGGGCAGGGCCCGGCGCGTGAAGACGAGCCACCAGAGCGTGGCCAGGGCCGTGCCCGGGACCGATGCGAACGCGGCCACCGAGAGCGCGGCGACCGAGACGAGGCGGAGGCGCGGGTCGTCCATCAGGCCCCAACGACGCGTCCGCCCGCGATCCGCCACCGTGCCGCGCCCGCCGGCAGGTACCGATCGGCGTGGGTCATCACGATCGTCACGCCTCCGCGCCCCGCGAGCGCCCGTGCGAGCCCGACGCGGGCCGGGACGTCGAGCGAGGCGAAGGGCTCGTCCAGGACGAGCAGATCGGCGTCGGTCGCGAGAGCGCACCCGAGCACGAGCCGCTTCTGCTCGCCCCGGGAGAGGCGGAAGGGGTCCCGGCCGCTCCGTGAGGCGAGGCCGATCCGGTCGAGGAGCGCCGGGTCGGCCCCCCAGGAGGCGATTTCGGCTCCGACCGTGGCGCCCGTGAGGTGGTGGTCCGGCGACTGCAGCACCAGGAGGGGGCGGGAGACCCTCTCCATGCGGACGGCGCCGGAGACCGGCTCGAGCTCGCCGGCGATGGCGAGTGCGAGCGTGGACTTGCCCGACCCGATCCGGCCGGTGACGACGTGGACGCCCGGGCCGAACGAGCAGTCGGCCTCGAGCCTGAACGAACCGCGTTCGAGCGCGACCCGGTCGAGGCGGACCGAGCTCACGCCGCCCCCCCTTCCCACGCATCGAAGAGGGAGAGCGCGGCGCCGCCCTCCGCGGCAACCACCCCTCCCTCGAGAACGATCGCGTGGTCCGCGCCGGCCGCGATCGCGGGGTCGTGCGTCGACCAGAGGACGTACCGGGCGCCGGAATTCCGGACAACCGGTATGAGCCCGGCGAGGGTCTCCCGGTCGAGGTGGCCGTCGAACTCGTCGAGGGCGAGGACGGTCGGGGCGCCGGCGAGGCCGGCCGCGAGCGCGACCACGCTCTGCTCGCCCCCCGAGAGGGTCCGCGTCGACCGGTCGAGGAGCCCTGCGGCCCCGGTCAGCCGCGCGGCGTGCAGCACGCACCGGTCCACCGCCTGGGGCGGGAGACGGGCGAAGCGGCCGCTCGAGGCGAGCTCGTCCGCGACCCGGGAGAAGAGGAGAGAGCGGTCGGAAGAGGCCGACACCCAGCCCGCGTCGGTCTCGCGGGGGGCAAGGCCGTCCACGAGCACCGTCCCCGCGTCGGGGAGAAGGAGGCCGCAGCAGACCTCGAGGAGGGTCGTCTTGCCCGCGCCGTTCAGCCCGATCACGGCGGTCAGGCCGGGGGGGAGCGTGATCGACGGCACCCGGAGGTTCCGGGCCGCGAGGTCGCGGATCTCGATCATCGCTCCTCCAGGCGCTGGCCGAGCGCGTACGCGGCGGCAGTCTTCAGGGCGTCGCCCAGGATGAACGGGAGCGCGCCCACGGCGAGGGCTGCCGGCAGCGTCGTCCCGGCCGAGAAGACGAGCCAGCCCGCCCCGCAGAGGTAGACGGCGAGCCCCCCGAGCACGAGCCCGGCCGCGCGGACCGGGCGTTCGCGGCGTTCGTATGCGAACCCGGCAACGAGCCCCGCGACGACGAAGCCGGCGATAAAGCCGCCGGTCGGACCGAGGAGGACGCCAACGCCGGCGAGGCCGTTGTGGAAGACGGGGAGGCCGAGCGCGCCGAGCAGGAGGTAGCAGAGCGGGGGCAGGAAGCCCCAGCGGCGGAGCAGGACCCCCGAGAGCAATACGAAGAGCGTCTGGAGCGTCAGCGGGACCGGGACGAACGGGATCGAGACCCAGGCCCCGGCCCCGATCAGGGCCACCAGGGTCGCCGTCAGGGCCGCCCGCTCGGCCCGCGCTGTATCGCCGAACATCGTCAACCGCTCGAAAAAAGTTGGTTGACGATACGGATTAAGCCATCCGCCGCGGCACAGCGGAGAGAGAGGGGGTATCAGGTATGGAAGAGATCGCCCGCGATCACGCGCTCGACCCGGCCGTTCTCTTTCCTGACCAGCAGGGCCCCGTACTCGTCGATGTCGATCGCCTCCCCGTCGAAGGACTTCGTCAGGGTGTTCACGCGCACGTGCTGGTCGAGCGTGGAGGACATCGACTTCCACTCACGGATGATCGCGTCGTACTCCTGGGCCTCGAGCAGGTCGTAGTGCCGTTCGAACTCACGGAGCAGGCGGGCCAGGAGCCCGGCGCGGTCGACCTCCTGCTCGAGCTCCGACCGCAGGGTCGTGACACCCCGCTGCAGGTCCGGCGAGAGCACGGACGGGTCAAAGTTGGCGTCGATACCGATCCCGAGCAGGCAGTAATGGATCTCGTCTGCCTCGGCATCGAGCTCGAGGAGGACGCCCGCGACCTTCTTGTCCCCGATGAAGATGTCGTTCGGCCACTTGATCATGGCCCCGAGCCCGAGATCGCGCCGGATTGCCCGGGCCACAGCGACCGCCCCGACCATGGTGATCATGAAGACGTGGTCGATCGGGATAGTGGGGGTAAGGATGATCGTGATCCAGATCCCCCCCTCGGGCGAGACCCAGGCCCGCCCGAGCCGGCCCACCCCGCCGGTCTGCTCCTCGGCGATCACGACCCGGCCGTGGAGCCCCGCACGGTCACCCCCGGCAGCGAGCCACCGGGCCACGTCGTTCGTGGACGGCGTGGTCGGGAGGTACGTGATCTGCTGCCCGATCACGCGGGTCTTGAGGTGCTTCTTGACCTCGTACGGGAGGAGACGCCCGCTGCTCTTGACGAGCGTGTACCCGTCCTTCTGCGACGAGAGGATCACGTACCCCTGCTCACGCAGCTCCTGGATCTGCTTCCAGACTGCAGAACGGGTCACGCCGAGCTCGCCGGCGAGGGTCTCGCCCGAGACCGGGCCTTTCGCCTCTTCGAGGAGACGGATCGTCCGGTAGAGCGACTCCTTCATGAACGGGGCTCCCCGTACGGCCCCCCGACGGGGCAGAAGCCCGTTCCGCAGACCTCGCGGACGAGGTCGGACTGCTGCTCCATCAGGGACGCGAGGTCGAAGATGCCAGTGATGTCGACCACGCCGATCGCGGCGATGGTCGCGCCCGTCGAATCTTGGACCGGGACCACGATGACCGGGGTGCCGCGGTACGGCCCGGACTCCGGGCGGACGCGCCGCGCCTCGTTCGCCGCCAGCACCTCCTCGAGTATCGGTCCCGAGTACGCATCGTCCACGACCCTCCCTGCTTCTATGCGGAGGCCGGGACGCTCACGGGAGCGGGCAGTCACGGGCAGGCGGTTGAGGAGCTCGTGGAGCGCCATCATGATGGGTCGGAGTGCGCGGGCATCGGCCGCGGCGGAGATCTCGTACGTCTCCATGGGCTCACCTTCTCGTCCTGATCGTTGACGGACAGTTAGAATAAGGTTTCCCCGTGACGCGCCAGCGAAGTCCGCGTTTTCCTTTCACGCCGTGTGCGATCCGCTCATAAAGGGGTGGCCTCGACCCTGTATCATGGCTGAGTGACCCATCGAGGATTTCCTCTCGATCTATCCCAGGGCAGGCACCCGGCGAGCGTACGCCTCCGCCGTGCGCTCATTCCTCGATCGCATCTACGGGCCGCAACGCCGGCAGGACGGCCGGACCTACTCGACCCCCAGCGACCAGATCCGGTACGAGGACCTCGCCGCCGCTTACCTCTCCGCCGAGCACCACGTGACCGTCCTGATCCCGGCCGAGTACAAGGCGCTGAAAGACCAGGTGTCCGACCGGCTCGCGGCCCACTCGGAGATCCTGGAGAGCGTGGTACTGGATAATGTGCAGCTCAAGGGCCGGGTGAAGGACCTCGAACGACAGAACGCGACGATCCTCGAAGCCGCCGAGGCCCTGAAGGCGGTGACCGAGCACCCGCTCCGGCTCGAACGTCTGCGCGAGCGCGGCCACCAGGCCGAACGCGACGGGTCACCAGGGCGGCGACCTGGGTCAGGACTTCCGATCTCAGTGTCATGGTTGTTCCCGAGGCCCCCTTGACGAATGGCCGGAGATTAATAGTTCGATGTCCCGTGAACCTCTCGCGGCCGGCGCATCGGTGTATCCGACCATGTGTGAAAGATACGGACGCGGCCCCTCCACCCCTCCCCGGTACCGGCGTGGCGGTCGGACGGGGCGCAAGACAGCAGCGGGAGGCCGGCGATGACCCGGGGCCAGATCACGTTCAGGCTCGACCCGTGCATCGAGGCGCGGATCCGGGAGCTGGTGGCCGAGGGCGAGTTCCGGACCGTCAGCGACTTCGTGAACCTGGCGATCCTGCAGAAGTTCGAGTTCGACCGGATCCCGGTTGACGGCGGGATGATCGGCTCCGACCGCTCAACAGGTTCTTCGACTCGCCGCGGGGGCGCCAGCGGCTCCGGGAAGCGGTGCTGGAGGCGATGGGCAGGTAACCGCGCCGACACGGGTCGGGGCTGCAGGACGGCCTCGTCCTCTCCATGCTACCGGGGCCAATTTGCAGAGCACACCCCGGGAGAACGGGGACGGAGACCAGTATCCCGCCGACAACCGGGTCTGCGTCGTCGCGGACCGCCGGATTCGGTCGACGAGGCCACCCCCGTCTGTTCACAGTGTGAACATGGCCGACGTCACGGCGGGGACTGCCTGCCGTCTCCGGCGATGGACTGGGAGGGGGCCTCGATCACCGGGGCGTACCGGCGGCGGACGTATCGATAGCCTCATTGTTCCCGCAGAGTACTATCACGTATGCGATACAGTCTGATCCGAGACCGATGGACACGGGGGACGCTCCTGCCGCGCCTCCTGATCGGGGCACTGCTGCTGGCGACACTCTGCGTCGGGGCCGCGTCCGCCCTGTACTGGCAGGTCGAGACCGTGGACTCGGCGGGGTCCGTCGGGTGGTATACCTCCCTGGCGCTTGACTCCGCCGGCCACCCGCATATCAGCTACCTGGACGGGGAGAACCTGGAGCTGCGATACGCAGCCTGGAACGGCACCGGCTGGGCGTACCGGACAGTGGACTCGGCCGGGACGGCGGGCTGGTTCAACTCCCTGGCCCTGGACAGCGCCGGCAACCCCCGCATCAGCTACTACGACGGGATGGACGGCAACCTGAAGTACGCCGCGTGGGACGGGTCGGCCTGGAGGATCAGGACGGTGGACTCGGTCGGGGACGTCGGGACATACACGTCCATCGCGCTGGCCCTGGACGGGGCCGGCAACCCCAGGATCAGCTACTGCGACATGTCCGGCGGCGATTTGAAGTATGCGGCATACGTCGACTCGATGTGGCTGTACCAGACCGTGGACTCGGAAGGGGACGTCGGGTCGTACTCGTCCCTGGCGCTGGACGCCGCCGGGCACCCGCACATCAGCTACATCGATGCCGGGAACTCCGACCTGAAGTACGCCGAGTGGAACGGCAACGACTGGATCATCCGGACCGTGGACGCGGCGGGGCAGGTCTACGGGACCAGCTCCCTGGCCCTGGACGGCGCCGGCCGACCGCACATCAGCTACTTCGACGACCCGAGGGGCGACCTGAAGTACGCGGCGTACGACGGCTCGTCATGGCGGATCGACACCGTGGACTCGGTCGGGATCGGCTGGGCCGACAACTCCCTGGCGCTGGACAGCGCCGGCAGCCCCCGGATCAGCTACTACGACCAGGCGAACGGCGGCCTGAAGTACGCGGCTTGGAACGGGTCGGCATGGCAGGTCACGACGGTCGATACGGCAGGGGATGTCGGGGACCACAACTCCCTCGCACTGGACAACGGCGGCAACCCCCGCATCAGCTACCTGGATGCCACGAACGGCGACCTGAAGTACGCGCGGGCCGAGCCCGCGCCGCCCGTCCAGGCCGTGCCCGGCGGCACGTCGCTGCCGACGGACACCGACGCCGACGGGCTCTACGACGACGTGAACGGCAACGGCCGGGCCGACTTCGCGGACGTCGTGCTCTTCTTCAACCAGATGTCGTGGATCAGTGGGAACGAGCCGGTTGGTTTGTTCGATTACAACAGGAACGGCCGCATTGACTTCGCCGACGTCGTCTGGCTCTTCAACAACCTCTGACACCTTCCTGGTTCTATTTTTTTGGGTGGCCGTTTCCCGAAGTAAAAGTGAGGATCGTTCCGAAGATGATTTGGAGATGACGTGAGCATGCGCTCTCATGTGCCGACACGCTTTCGCTCCGCTGTTCGCCGAAACTCCGGGGGGCGCTTGTCCGCCCCCCG
>DAEF01000129.1 GCA_002495225.1 Methanoregulaceae archaeon UBA288
GTCGTGCCAGATGTGCAGCCCGTCCTGCTCGGGGCACTCGAACGCGACGCCCGGCCCGTAGAGCTCGGAGAGGCCGTAACTGTCGTAGGCCGTCACGCCGAGCCGGTCCTGGAGCTCCGTGCGCGTCGCATCCGACCATGCCTCGGCCCCGAAGATCCCCGTCCGGAGCGTCGGGAGGTCGGAGCCCATCTCTTCGGCCACCTCGGCGAGATGCATCGCGTACGACGGCGTGCAGTGGAGCGCGGTCACGCCGAAGTCGTCGATCATCTCGATCTGCCGCCTGGTGTTGCCGGTGCCGGCCGGCAGCACGGTCATGCCGACCTTCTCGGCCCCGTAGTGGAACCCGAGCCCGCCCGTGAACATGCCCATGTTGACCGCGTTCTGGAAGATGTCGTCGGCCGAGAGACCGACCATGGTCATGTTCCTCGCGATGAGATCNNGTCGGCTTGCCCGTCGTCCCCGAGGTCGTGTGGATCCGGACCACCTGGTGCATGGGCACGGCGAAGAACCCGAACGGGTACCCGCCCCGCAGGTCCTGCTTCTTCGTGAACGGCAGCTTCCGCACGTCCTCGAGCGTGCGGATCTCGTCGGGCCGTACGCCCTCGCGGGCCAGCAGCTCCCGGTAGAACGGGACGCGCTGGACCCGGTCCAGTGTCTCGCGCAGCCGCCGGAGCTGGAGGTCCCGGAGCTCGGCCGGCCGCATGGTCTCGTGCAATTCGTCCCAGTACATCGCCGTGGTCGCAGAGGGTTTCGTCCCCCCTGCATTCTCCTGCAGTGATCTTCGATCTGTGCTAACATTAAGCACGCGCCCTCAACCGAGGTAATGCTCGCTCGGGACGCGGTCGAGGAGCATCCCCTCGACGACCACGGGCATCAGGCGACGCCCCTCCTCGATGGCGAGCTTGAGGCGCCACGCCCGGTCGGCGTAGATGGTGAAGATGGGCTGGCCCTTTCCCACGCGTTCGCCGGGCTTGGCGTGGAGCTCGAGCCCCGCCCCGTGGTCCTGGGGCGCGCCGGCGAGCCGGGCGAGCGAGACGAGGGACGGGTTGTTCAGCTCGACCACGTACCCCGACTGGGGGGCGTTGACCACGTGCGTGTGGGCCCCGAGCGGGATCGTGGCGGCCGTCACGGACGGGTCCCCGCCCTGGACCTCGATGATCTGTTTGAACTTCGCGAGCGCTTTACCCGACGTCAGGATCTCCTCGGCCAGCGCGTAGCCCTGGCCCTGCTGGGCCTTGCCGGCCATCTCGAAGGCGATCCCGGCGAGCGAGAGCGACTTCTGGATCAGGGACTGGGGCTCGGTGGAACCTTCGAGGACGGCGAGCGCCTCCTTCACCTCGAGGGCCGGGCCGATGGTGTGCCCGACGGGCGCGTCGCCGAAGGTGATCGCGCACTCGACCCGCATCTTGAGCCGCTCGCCGAGCTCGATGAACTCGCGCGCGAGCTTGCGCCCCTCGGCGACGTCGTGGATCTTGGTGGTCCGGCCGACGGGGATGTCGATCACGACCAGGTTCGCACCGACCGCGAACTTCTTGGCCATGACCGAGGCGAGCATCTGGCCGCGTGCGTCGATCTTGAACGGGTATTCGACCACGATGATCTGGTCGTCGGCCGGCGCGATGTTGGTCGAGCCGCCCCAGACGATCACGCCCCCGACCTTCTCGGTCATGGTCTGGACCTCCTCGGCCGGGAATTCGACCGGGGCGAGGACCTCCATCAGGTCCGCCGTGCCGGCCGCTCCCGTGATCGCGCGCGACGAGGTCTTGGGGATCTTCAGTCCCGAGGCCGCGATGATCGGGACGATGAGGAGCGAGATCTTGTTGCCCGGCACCCCGCCGATCGAGTGCTTGTCCACGATCGGCCGGGTCGAGAAGGTGATCTTGCTGCCCGTCTCGACCATGGCGACAGTCAGGTGCTCGACCTCGTCCATGTCCATGCCGTTGATGTAATTGGCGGTCACGTAGGCCGAAAGTTCGGGGAGGGAGAGGTTGTCGGCGACGATGTCGTTCACGATCGTCCTGACCTCGTCGCGCGAGAGCTTGCGCTTGTTCATCTTCTTCTTGATGAGCTCGAGCGATGCGGGCTTGGGAGCTTCCCAGATCTCGACCTCGTCTCCGTCCTTGACTTCGAGGGAGCAGTGGATAGGGGCGTAGAGCCCGATGGTCCCGGGCTCGATTATGACGTCGGTCAGGTCGACGTGGGCCGAGACGGCGCGTCCGTTAGCATGGTTCATCACCCGGAGGCGGTCGCCGTCCACCACCCCGGTGTTCCGTGCGTCGGCGCGGTTCAGAAGGACGCCGCGGTTCGCGATGTCCAGGGTCTTTGAAGTGAGCTTCATGAACAGTCCATCCTGTCGCCGACATCAGGCGGCGTACTCCCGCGGGAGGGAGTACGGAGAAGTGGGGACGAGAGGCATAAATACCGCTCGCCTGCCCGGGGGGAAGACCTTTATCCCGGTGCGGGCGACGTATCTACCGATGAGGGTACTCCTCCTCTGCACGGTCCTGCTCCTGCTCCTCGTCGGCGGGGCCGTCGCCGCGGATACGAACCGCTACAGCTACCTCTCGGTCGATAGGGTCGCGATCAACCTCTCGGGCACGGAGGCGACGGTCGTGGTCGACTACCGGGTCGACCCGGGGATCGCACCGCTCGTCGCGATCTTCGGCCGGGGAGACCTCCACCAGAAGGTCCGGCGGGTGACCGGGTTCCAGGACGGCAGGATCGTCGAGCTCAGCATGGAGCGGGCCGAGCTCGTGGTCGAGCAGGCCTCGATGGACTATGGGGAGGGGTCGTACTGGTTCCCGGCGCACACCTTCGGGGTGGTCGTGCCGTCGCTCACGATCTCGAGCCCGCAGAACACGCGGGAGCTCACCCAGACCGACACGTTCCCGCGCGGGATGGGTCACTTCGGCGTTTCGCAGGCCTGATCGGCGTCGAGGGAACGTAAAAGCCGGGCCGGGTTGCCGGCGATCACGCAGTGCCCGTCGGGAAACGAGCGGGTGACGATCGCGCCGGCGCCGACGATCGTGTGCGGCCCGAGCGTGACGCCGGGGAGGATCACGGCGTTCATGCCGATCCAGCACGCCTCACCGATCTCCACGGGCCTGCCGGGGAGGTGCCTCGTGAGGTCGGCAGGGTCGTGGTTGGCCGTGATGATCCCCACGTTCGAGGCGATCCAGGTCCCCCGGCCGATCGTGATCGGCGCGGCGAAGTTCTGGAAGTACTTACCGCTCATCTCGTTGAACATGTTGATGTCGTCGGGGTGGAACTTCAGGTTCCGGCCCCACGAGACGGTGTGCAGGGGCGAGACGGGCCAGGGCACGTTCCGGTTGAATCGGAGGATCTTCTGGAAAAGGATGCCCCGGAGGACCCATTTCCAGCCTGTGAACGAGTCGTCGAAGTAGATCCCGACCAGGTACCGGCGGTCGTAGACCAGTCCGCCGGCGAACCGGAGTCCGCGGACGAGGATCGAGAAGAGCCGCTTTTTGGTCGCGGGCGAGAGCATCAGTTCTCCGGCCCCGCAGTACTTGCGTGCGGCTCGGTCATGGTCGTCAGAGCTTCCGGTAGTGGATGGCCGGGTCCTGCTCCTTCCAGCGGGAGAAGACCCCCTTGACGTCGACAACGACGGGCGTCCCCTTGCTGATCCGCCGGACGTCGTCGATGGTGAGATCATTGAACTGGTCGTGGGGCACGTTGACGATCAGGCAGTCGGCCTCGACCTCGTCGAGGTCGTGCAGGGGACGCACGTTAAACCGGGCCACCTCGTCTTCGGTCAGGAGCGGGTCGTACCCGTGGACCTCGGCGTGGAACTCGCGAAGCTCGGCGATCATCTCGTGCGAGGGGCTCTCGCGCGTGTCGGGCACGTTCTCCTTGTAGGTCAGCCCGAGGATCACGACCGTCGAGCCGCGGATCACCTTGCCCGCGTCGTTCATCCCCTTGATCGCGAGCTCGGCAACGTGCTTGGGCATGTAATCGTTGATCGAGCGGCCCGCGAGGATCACCTGCGGGTGGTACCCGAGCTCCTCGGCCTTGTACACGAGGTAGTACGGGTCGACGGGGATGCAGTGGCCGCCCACGAGCCCGGGCCGGTAGTGGTGGAAGTTCCACTTGGTGCCGGCTGCCTCGAGGACGGCCTGGGTGTCGAGGTCCATCCGCTGGAAGATCAGGGAGAGCTCGTTCATCAGGGCGATGTTCAGGTCGCGCTGGATGTTCTCGATCACCTTCGCGGCCTCGGCCGTCCGGATGGAGGGGGCGCGGTGGACCGTCGTGACCAGGCTGTAGAGCGAGGTGAGGAGGTCCGTCGTCTCCTCGTCCATGCCGGCCACGATCTTGACGATCCGGGCGAGCACGTGCTCGTCGTCGCCGGGGTTGATCCGCTCGGGCGAGTACCCGATGAAGAAGTCCGTGCCGCAGACGAGGCCGGACTCGCGCTCGAGGACCGGCGCCATCAGCTCCTCGGTGACGCCCGGGTAGACCGTCGACTCGAGCACGACGACCGCGCCCGGCTTCAGGTTCCGGCCGATCGTCTCCGCGGCAGCCGCGACGGGCCCGAGGTCCGGATCCTTGGCGCGGGTCACCGGTGTCGGGACGGCGATGATCACCACGTCGGCCTCGCAAAGCCGGGCGGGGTCGTCCGTGACGTCGATCCGGTTGCCCGGGGTGGTCCTGATCCGTTCGAGCTTGGACGGGTCGATGTCGTAGCCGAGCGTGCGCACGTGCGAGGAGAAGGCCTCCGCGAGCGGGTACCCGACGTAGCCGAGCCCGACCACACAGACGGTGAGGGCCGTCACGTTCTGGCAAACCATTGTATCGTCTCTTTCAGGCCGTCATTGAGCGTGTACGCGGGGGCGTAGCCGAATGCATCGGCAGCGCGCGAGATGTCGGCGAGCGAGTCGCGGACGTCGCCGGGCCGGGGCGCCTCGTGGACCGGGTCGACACGGGTGCCGACGAGGTTCATGATCGTGCCGGCGAGTTCGATGAGGTCGATCCGTTTCTGGCAGGCGACGTTGAAGACGCCGACGGCGTCGCTCTCGGCCGCGAGGATGTTCGCGCGGACCACGTCGCGGACGAAGGTGAAGTCGCGGGTCTGCCGGCCGTCACCGTGGATCACGGGCGGCTCGCCCGCGAGAATGCGGGTGATGAAGTTCGGGATCACGGCCGCGTACTGTGAGGTTGGGTCCTGCTTCGGGCCGAAGACGTTGAAGTACCGGAGCGCGACCGTCGGAAGGCCGTAGAGGGCGGTGAAAACCCGGCAATAGTGCTCGTCCGTGAGCTTGGTGACCGCGTACGGCGACATCGGAGCCGGAGTCATGGTCTCGACCTTCGGGAGGACCGGAGTATCGCCGTAGACCGACGAGGACGAGGCGAAGAGGACCTTCTTCACCCCGGCATCGCGCGCCGCAAGCAGGACGTTGAGGGTCCCGTTCACGTTCACCAGGTTCGATCTCGCCGGGTCCTCGACCGAGCGCTGGACCGAGGGGAGAGCGGCCTCGTGAAAGACGAAGCGCGCATCCCGGAAGGTCCGCGCCAAAAGTTCGGTATCGAGGATGGAGCCCTGTGCGAACTCGACGTCCAGGCCCGACAGGTTGGACTCGCGACCGGTCGAGAGGTCGTCAAGGACCGTCACCTCGTACCGGTTCGAGAGTTCCTCGGCGAGATTGGAGCCGATGAACCCCGCTCCGCCGGTAACCACGACCTTCATTCCTAAACAGGTCGTCACGGGGAATATAAAAGCTATCGAGGAGGGGGTCGGGTGCCTCAGCGCTCGAGGGTCCGGATGTGCTCGCGGGCCCCCGCGGCGACCTCCTCGCGCCCCTGGAGCGCGGCGACGTCGGCGATCGCCTCGAGGACGTGGACCGAGTCCTCGAGGTACGAGAGGATGTCGGCCGGAAAGAGGTCGATGCCGTAGACGTCGGCGAGGTGGGCGCTGATCTGGCGGTGGTCGAGCCCGGCCTCGCGGAGCTCGATGACGAGCGCGGCGAAGAGCCGCTCGGGGCAGCCGCACTGGGGCGACTTCTTGCAGTCGCACCGGAGGAAGTCGGCGATGAACTCCAGGAGCTGGGCCCGGGTGGTCGGGTCGAGGCGGTCGAAGTCGAGGCGGGAGGTGAGGGTCTCGAGCACGAGCCCGTGGAAGGCCTTCTCGGGCAGGCGGAAGCCGGCCACGCGCTCGAGCCGGCGGCTGGACCGGAACCGGGCCTTCTCCGCGATCACGACCCCTCGCCGGGCTCCTCGTCGAAGTTCTTGAGCGACTTCATCGCCTCTCCCATGGTCTCGATCTCGACGAGCCAGTCGTCGAAGAGGGTCGGGTCCTCGATGTCGTCCTTGACGTACCGGGCGCAGCACGCGGCCCCGCCGATCACGGCCGCACCGATCTCGGCGGCCACCTCGAGGGTCTCGTCCGCGCCCTGCGCGGCGAGGGCGCGCCCACGCTTGACCAGGGCCTTGACGTCCTTGTCGTAGTCGCCGGCGATGAACCGGCGGCACGCTGCGAAGAGAACCAGCACGGACTCCTGGACCGGGCCCACAAGTTCGACCAGGGGGCCGTCGGGGAGCTCGGAGAGGACGATCGCCTCGATGTCGTCGATCTTCTGCTGGGCTTCGTCGGCCTGGAACCGCCCGTTCTGCCAGAGCCGGACGACCTTGAGGACCGAGAGGGTGATGTCCTCGGAGAACGCGTAGAGCATCGCGATACCCTCCGGAAGGTCGTCGCCGCCGTCTCCCTCGAAGTCGGCCTCCAGGAGGGTGCGGAGCCAGTTGTTCCAGCGCTCCTCGTTGTAAAAGATGTAGAAGAGCTTCATCGGGGCTTCGTCCGCCGCCTTCTTCCCGGCCTTCCGTGCCATTCACATACGTGTATCCGTGGCCGGTTAAAGTTCTTTTCATCGGAAAAGGAGGCCGAATCGGCGGCGGATACGGCTGAAGAGAGAGATCCGGGTGTCGGCCCGGCCCGGCCGACCGGCCGGCCTGCCAGCGCGGCTATCGCCGCCGACCCTTCTTCTGCGGTGCGGCCGGTTCCGCCGCCTCGCTGGTGACGGGGCCGAGCTTGCGGATCGAGACCGCGTTGATCACGGGTTCGCCAACCGCGACGTACCGCTTGATCACCTGACCCAGCACCTCCACCCGGTCGCCCTTCCGGATCTTCTCGGCCGGAGCCGTGAACATCTTGACCGAGATCTCACCCGTCCGGTCCCCGACCATGAACGACGGGCGGTTCAGGAACTGGAAGTGCGTCTGCTCGACGATCCCCGTGAGCCGGACGGGCTCCTGGAGCATCGAGAGATTGACCTGGTTCACCCGCACGGTCTTCGCGTCCCGCTCGTAGATGGGGATCAGGCCCGCGTACTCGTGCTGGCTCATGTAGTTGAGGACCAGCGGGATGAGCAGGATCATGACGAGCGTGGGGATTCCCCAGACGAGCAGTTTGGTGTCGCCCGTGACGTAGACCGTGTAGAGGAGGATAAAAGTGAGGATGAAGAAGACCGCGACCGGTAGGATCGCGGGCCTCACCCTGATATTGCCAATCTTCATTTGGTGGTCTGAATCACTTCAGCGCCTGGATCTCCTTGCGGAAGGCGATCCAGTAGAGCAGGCCGACGAAGATCATGCCGCCAACGATGTTGCCGAGCGTGACGACGATGATGTTGTTGGTCCACATGGTGACCCAGTTGAGGGTTGCCAGTTTTTCAGCTCCACCCAGAGTGGCGATCTGCGCCTCGGTCAGGAGGCTTGAGGTCATGATCCCCGCGGGGATGAACATCATGTTCGCGATCGAGTGCTCCAGGCCGGACGAGACGAAGGCCATGATCGGGAAC
>DAEF01000118.1 GCA_002495225.1 Methanoregulaceae archaeon UBA288
GCGCCTGCTCCGGGCGGTCGAGTACTGGGAGGCCTGCCGGCGGGCCAGGTACCACCGCCCAATCCGGAGCCTGCTCTCCATCTGGTTTCACCTCGCCTCCATCCGGCTGGGGTTCACCATCCCGCCGCACGTCTTCGGCCCCGGGCTCGCGCTCCCGGACAGAGGGACGATCGTCGTGAACTCCTGCACGCGGGTCGGCGCGAACTGCCGGCTTTTCGCCTGCGTCAACATCGGGACCAGCGCCGGGGCGGAGACGGAGGCGCCGACCATCGGCGACAACGTCACCATCGGCAACGGCACGGTCATGTTCGGCCGGATCGCCATCGCCGACGGTGTCACGATCCTCCCGAAGTCGGTCGTGAACCGGTCCTTTCTTGCGCCCGGCATCACGATCGGAGGGAGGCCGGCGCGGGAGGTGGGCCCCGGGGGAGTCGATCACAGTCGATGATGGACCAACGAGGCGGTCAACTGTTGCTGCTCCTGTTCAGGAGAGGAATGGGGGACCGGGGCTCCTGAACACCGATACCGCGCCTACACCGGATCCGTCTTTCATCAAAACCACGCAAAAACCACGTTTCGCCAGTCCCTTTCCATACACCGCTGACAATCTCAAATTCGGACCCGCATCCCGCGCAGAAACGTCTCGCCTTCTTGTTTCGCACGATGCCCGGTTCTCGGCCTCCCGACTGTCGGCGAGCCTGACCAGCTTGCCATCTACCGTTTCCGACGGCGATCGGGGTTTCGCCCCTCGTCTGAGTCGCTGAGACGGGTCAAGAGAGTGGGCTCCGTCTTGGTGTCCGAGAAGCCCACTTCGGTTCCCGCAAGAAGCCAGCTTGCCCGTTTTCCGGCAGCGCGAGACGCACGCGCCCGGTCCCTCCTCGAAGGCGACCGGCCGGAGGACGTCGGGTGGCGGGATCTCCGCCTCGCGGCCGAGCTCAGTGCAACCCACTCTTCGGGACGGGGTTGCAGATAGGTGATTGGGACCCGGTGTGTTGACCGCGCCGCCTTCAATCGCTGATCGTTCTCCGACAGACGCCACTGGCTCCGATCCCTGCCGATCTGGTGGAGCGGGCGTTGCCGCGACAGCTGCACGAGCGGGACGGGGTCCGGGAACGGATCAGGCACAGGTTCGAGAGCCCGGTTCGTGCATCCTCGAGAATCTCTTCCGGTCATTGCTTCAGGATCTCGATCTCATCTTCACCGTCCCTTCAACCGAGCTCGGCGAGGGAGCGACCGAGGCAGTACGGCCAACGCCTGTCACAATCGCGGAGGGAATGGTGGCGCGACACAGACGCAAAAAGAAGAACCGGGAACGTGCGACCCGATGCGAGCAGGTGACCGTGGTGCTCGACCTGGCTGTTCGCCGACTCGCATTCGCGCGCCAGGGTTTTTTGGCAGCGGGTGGGAATCCGGAGGGGTTCGGCCGTCATGCCCGGTCTCCCTCCACTGTGTGTCCATGCACTGCATGATGTCGGCCCCACTGGCCGAACAGGGCTTGGCGAGGCGTGGACGCCATGAGCTGGCGCTACATGGATGCCAGAACGGCGAATTTCAGGGGTTCGGGTGGGTGAGATCTCCGCCCTCGCATCACTCGACCGATTGGTCGACGAATAATCAAAAAAGGGATAGTTTTCTGTTGATTCCCGCGAGGCGGGAGGCGGGCTCTCAGACCGTCAGCAGCTCGATCCCGATCTCCTTCGCGCTGTCGCCGAAGTGGATCAGCGCACACTGGCCGTCCGAGGCCATGCCCGGGTTCACGACCTTCACGCCATCGAGCTCGGCCACGCCCCGCTGCTCGTGGATGTGGGCGCAGCAGACCAGGTCGAAGGCCTTCATGTGGTTCCGGACCGAGGTCGAGCCGACGTGCTGGCCCTCCACCTCGTCGAGAGCGCCGTGGGGCGGGCAGTGACTCAGGAGGACGTTGTGGACCGACCGTTCCATGGTGTTGACCGTGGACGAGAGGATCCGGTCGATCTCCTCCTCCGAGAGCTCGAACGGCGTTCCGAACGGTGTCGGGTTCGAGCCCCCGAGGCCGGCCAGCGTGATCCGGCCGAGCGAGAGGCGGGAGCCGTGGAGCGAAACCGCATCGGAATGCTCGAGCACGCCCATGATCTCGCGGGGGTCGCAGTTCCCCGGGACCGCGAAACAGGGTATATCGATCCGGGAGAAGAGACCGTCCACGGTGTCAATCGGGCCGAAGTTGGTGATATCTCCGGCGACGATCATTGCATCGGCATGCAGGTCGAGGAAGTTTTCGATCTTGCCGAAGTTTCCGTGGAGATCCGCGATCAGGAGGACATCCATCATACTCCTCTAGTATTCGAGTGTGGACTTCAAAACCTTAACCCAGATCGGAGACCGATCCGGTCAGTTTTCCCCCGAGTGCGAGCCGGCCGACGCGCTGGCGGGCAGTGGGCACGAGGGGCCTGGCCGGCCGGGAGGAGAGCGGCGTGCCAGGGAGCGGCGTGAACAGGTGGGCGTGGATCCGGCACCCGCGCCCGGCGAGGTACTCGGCGAGGGCGAGGGTCGCCTCCTGTTCTTCGTCGCTCTCGAACGAAAACCCGAGGATCAGGTCCACGACCGGGACGAAGCCGTGGTCGAGAACCCGGTCGACCGCGTCCAGGCCGTCGGCGAC
>DAEF01000009.1 GCA_002495225.1 Methanoregulaceae archaeon UBA288
AGAAGTTCATCTACCGCGTCCGCGGGGATGGGCTCTACATCATCGACATCCGCGAGACCGACGAGCGGATCAAGACCGCGGCCAAGTACCTCTCGCAGTTCGACCCGGCCCGGATCCTGGTCGTGACCTCGCGCCAGTACGGCCAGTACCCGGCCCGGCGTTTCGCCGAGGCGATCGGCGCTCTGGCCGCTACCGGCCGGTTCGTGCCGGGGCGGATGACGAACCAGAACCTCCACGGCTACATCGAGCCGGAGGTCGTGCTTGTCACGGACCCCATCGGCGATGCACAGGCGATCAAGGAGGCCGTCCAGTCGGGAATCCCGGTCGTCGCGCTCTGCGACACCAACAACATGACCCAGTTCGTCGACCTCGTGATCCCCACCAACAACAAGGGGCGCAAGGCACTCTCGATGATCTACTTCCTGCTCACGCGCGAGATGCTCCACCTTCGCGGGATCCAGACGTCGCTGACGCAGGAAGATTTCGAGACCGATCTGTAGAAATACGAGGAGGCAGGAGAGGTTCTCCATGCAGGTCAGGACACCGGCCGTCGCAGGCATGTTCTACCCGGGAGAGCCTCACCACCTCGAGCAGCTGCTCGAGCGGTTCTTCCTCGGAGCCGAGACGGCAGGAGTGAGCGATCCGTACGCGATCGTCGCACCCCACGCCGGGTATGTCTATTCGGGCGCAGTCGCGGGCCGGGCGTTCGCAACGCTCCCGTCGGACTTCGACGGGACCTTCGTCGTGATCGGGCCCTCGCACGGGGGGTATCCGACCTGCACGTCGGCCGTCCCCTGGGAGACGCCGCTCGGGATCGTCGACACGGACACCGCGTTCGTCGAGGCGCTCAGGATCCCCGCGAACGAGTCGTTCATGCGCGACGAGCACGCGCTCGAGGTCCAGATGCCGTTCATCAAGTACCGGTGCCCGCGGGCGCGGATCGCCCCGGTGATGATGGGGCTCCAGAACATCGGGTCGGCAGAGGCGCTCGGCGAGCGGATCGTCCGGGCGATCGAGGAGACCGGGCGAGACGTCCGGATGGTCGCCTCGAGCGACTTCTCGCACTATGTCCCCGATCGGGTCGCCCGGTCGCAGGACCTCTACGCGATCGAGGCGCTCGCCGACCTCGACCTCGAACGCTTCTACAATCGGATCGCCGAGCGGCGGATCACCGCGTGCGGCTACGGCCCCATCGCGTCCGTCTGCACGGCGGCCGAAGCAAAGGGCGCGAAGCACGCGCGCCTGCTCGAGTACGCGACGAGCGGGGATGCGACCGGCGATCTGTCCTCGGTCGTGGGGTACGCGGCACTAGCGGTGGTATAGGGTGGCAACGTGGTCGGCCCCGGGCAAGGTCTTTTTGTTCGGGGAGCATGCGGTGGTCTATGACAAGCCCGGGCTGGCGATGGCGATCAAGCCACGGATCCTCGTCTCGGTCCGCCGTCACCGCCACCCGGCGCCGGCCAAGTCGCCGTACATCGCCCAGTGCTTCCGGGAGCTCGGGGTGACGGGTTCGGTCTACGTCTCGAGCCAGATGCCGTCGTCGGCCGGGCTCGGCTCGTCGGCCGCGGTGACCGTCGCAACCCTCTCGGCGGCGAACGACGAGTTCCGCCTCGGGATCGAGCGCGAGGAGATCGCCGCGATCGCACACCGGGTGGAACAGACCGTCCAGAAAGGACGGGCGTCGCCGACCGATACCTACGTTTCCACCATGGGCGGGCTTGTCCTGATCATGGACGGGGCCCGGCGCCGCGTCCCTCCCGTGAACCTGAACCTGGTGATCGGCAACACCCAGGTCTCGCACAGCACCTCGCGCATGGTCGAGCTCGTGGCCGAGGAGCGCTCGGCCCGGCCCGGCGTGATCTGCCCGATCCTCGACGCGATAGGGGCCCTCACGATGGAAGGGGTCCGGAAACTCGAGGACCCGAAGTCCCTCGGCAAGCTGATGGACACGAACCACGCCCTGCTCGACGCGATCGGGGTCGGACACCCGTCCCTGACAAAACTCGTGCTGGCGGCCCGTGCGGCGGGGGCGTTCGGGGCGAAGCTGACCGGCGCGGGGGGCGGGGGCTGCATGATCGCGCTCTCGCCGAAGACGGGCAGGACCCGGATCGCCGGCGCACTCGACGCAGCCGGCGGACGGGCCTTCATCACGACCCTCGACACGGTCGGGGCGAGAAAGGAGCACGATGCCTGAACCGGTCCTCCTCAAGCTCGGCGGGTCCGTGGTCACGGACAAGCGCAACGATGGTATCGTCGATCATGCCGCGATCGGCGGGATAGCGGACGTGCTCGGGGCATCGGAGTTCAGCGGCGTGGTTGTCCACGGCGCCGGCTCCTGCGGCCATCCCGAGGCGCAGCGATACGGACTCGCCCGCGGGGTTGACCGGGTCAGCCGGGCCGGGATCCCGGTCACCCACGAGGCGGTCGCGTCCCTCAACCGGGCGGTCGTGGCCGCGCTCTGCGGAGCGGGGATCGACGCGGTGGGGGTCCACCCGCTGGCCGCCTGCACGGCCGACGACGGCAGGATCGTCTCGTTCGAGGAGGAGCCGCTCCGGCTCCTGCTCGGGCTCGGGTGCGTGCCCGTGCTCCACGGCGACGTGGTCATGGACCGCCGACGCGGGGCCTGCATCGTCTCGGGAGACCAGCTCGTGGCCTATCTCGCGCCGCGTCTGGGTCTGTCGCGGATCGGCCTGGTGACCAACGTGCCGGGCGTGCTCGATGCCAGCGGCGCGGTCGTCCCGCGGATCTCGCGAACGGACGCGAAAGCTCTCGCCATCGGCGCATCGTCCACGACGGACGTGACCGGCGGGATGGGCGGCAAGATCGCCGAGCTCCTCCGGCTCGCCGACGACGGCATCGCGTCGCACGTCTTCGGCGCCGACCGGCTGACCGACTTCCTCGCCCGCCGCCCCCACGGCGGCACCGAGATCGTGCCGGAGGACGCATGACCGGAGCCCAGACCTCGGCGCGGAAGCTCGACCACCTCCGCATCTGCTGCGAACTCCCGGTCGAGGCCGGCGACGCCGGTTTCGGTGACATTCGCCTGGTCCACAGCGCGCTCCCGGAGTGCGACATGGACCGGATCTCGACCGCGACGCGGTTCCTCGGGCACCCGTTCGAGGCCCCGCTCATGATCGCGGCCATGACCGGCGGACATGCCGAGGCCACGCCGATCAACGCGCGCCTCGCGGCTGCGGCCGAACGTTTCGGCCTCGGGATCGGGGTCGGCTCCGAGCGCGCCGCGCTCGAGGACCCGTCGCTCGCGCCGAGTTACCGGGTGGTCCGCGACGCGGCCCCGTCCGCGTTCGTGGTCGCGAACCTCGGGGCCGTGCAGCTCCGCGACCACGGGCAGGACTGGGCCGACCGGGCAGTCGAGCTCTGCGAGGCCGACGCGCTCGCCGTCCACCTGAACTTCCTGCAGGAGGCGATCCAGCCCGAGGGCGACCACGACGCGACCGGATGCATGGCCGCGATCGAGGCGCTCTGCGACAGGGCCGCGTACCCCGTGATCGTCAAGGAGACCGGGAACGGGATCTCGGGGGAGGTCGCGCGCCGCCTCTACGGCGCGGGCGTCGCCGCCATCGACACCGGGGGGATGGGCGGCACCTCGTGGGCCGTGATAGAGGCCGTCCGCGCCCGCGAGGCCGGGCGGGCCGGTGACGGGCGCCTCCAGGCGCTCGGGGAGCTCTTCCGCGACTGGGGCATCCCGACCGTGGCGAGCCTGGTCGAGGTCGGCAGGTGCGGCGGGCCCGTGATCGCGACAGGCGGCGTCCGGACAGGGCTCGACGTCGCGAAGGCGATAGCACTCGGCGCCGATCTCGCGGGGATGGCGCTCCCCCTGCTCGGGCCCGCCAGGAGCGGACAGGAGGCGCTCGACGCCGTGATCGAGCGCGTGATCGACGAACTTCGCGTGGCGATGTTCCTCACGGGTTCTCCTGAGATACCGGCCCTCCGGCGGGCGCGGACGATCGTCACGGGACGAATACGAGACTTGACAGCACTTTAGGAGATACAGATGGATGTAGAGATTATCGCGCTGGGCGGATACGACGAGGTCGGCAGGAACATGACCGCCGTCCGCTGCGGCAAAGAGATAGTGGTCTTCGATATGGGCCTGCGCCTCGACCAGGTCATGATCCACGAGGACGCCGAGATCGAGANNAGATCAAGGCGATCCCGGACGATACGATGATGAACGCGATCGAGGGGCAGGTCAAGGCGATCGTCTGTACCCACGGCCACCTCGACCACATCGGGGCCATCCCGAAGCTCGCGCACCGGTACAACGCGCCGATCATCAGCACGCCGTACACGACCGAGCTGATCCGGCAGCAGATCCAGGGAGAGAACAAGTTCGAGGTGAAGAACAAGCTCTTCGCGCTCAAGGCGGGCGGGAAGTACACGATCTCCCCCAACCTCGTGCTCGAGTTCGTGCGGATGCAGCACTCGATCATCGACACCATCGCGGCCGTCCTCTGGACGCCGCACGGGGCCGTGGTCTACGCCCTCGACTTCAAGCTCGACCGGACGCCCGTGATCGGCGAGCCCCCGGACTTCGCGCGCCTGGCCCAGATCGGCAAGGAGGGCGTCCTCGCCCTGGTGGTCGACTCCGTGAATATCGACATGAAGGGGCGATGCCCGTCCGAGCGGATCGCACGCGACCTCGTGCGCGACACCATGACGAGCTTCGAGGACGAGAAGACCGCGATCATCGTCTCGACCTTCGCGTCGCACATCTCGCGGATCAAGACGATCACCGAGACCGCGCACGAGATGGGCAGGAAGCCGGTGTTGCTGGGCCGATCGATGGAGCGCTACTCCACAACTGCCGAGCAGATGAAGCTCGTCAGCTTCCCGCAGTCGACCTCGGTCTTCGGCAACCGCCGGACGGTCGAGCGGACCATGCGGCGGATCATGAAGACCGGGACCGAGCAGTTCGTCCCGATCGTCACGGGCAACCAGGGCGAGCCGGGGGC
>DAEF01000091.1 GCA_002495225.1 Methanoregulaceae archaeon UBA288
CGGGCATCGGCAGGCACCCGGTCCCCCTCCGCGACAATGACGATCTCCCCCGGGACGAGACCGGCCGCGTCGACCAGTACCTCCTCTCCGGCCCGCATCACCCGCGCTTGCGGCGCACTCATCTGTCTCAGGGTCTCCAGGGCTCGTTCCGCCCGGTACTCCTGGACAAACCCGATCACCCCGTTCAGAACGACGATCAGGAGGATCGCGACCATCTCGACCCGTTCCCCCAGAAGCCCGGAGATCGCGGCGGCAATGACCAGGATCACGATCAGGAGATCCGTGAATTGTCGCAGAAAGAGCAGGACCGGGCTTCGTTTCTTCTTTTCACGGAGGATGTTCGGTCCGTAGGCCCGCAGGCGCTCGAGCACCTCGTCCGGGTCGAGGCCATCCCTGCGGGAACCCAGGGCTTCGAGCGCCTGCTCAGGGGTGAGAGAATGGTATGCGATCGGCGCTGCCGGGATGGGTGCTGCGCGTTCGACCTCCCCGGGAGGGGGTGTCATGTGGTGCGTGCACCTCCTGATCGAGCGTGGTCGCGTTCCGGGGCCCCGTATGCCGTTTCCCCCGCGAGGGCCGTGCCCACCGGGAGCCCGGCCGGAACCGTGTCAGGAAAGGGGAACGTCGGGTGTTCCCCCTTCAATCCACGAAGGAACCGTAGATGAACCCGGCGAGCGTGCAGAAGATCACGATCAGGACCACGTAGACGAGGGTCTGCTTCGTCCCCATGAACTTCCGGACGACGAGGATGCTGGGCAACGAGATCACCGGGTCGGCGAGGACGTAGGCGAGCAGCGGCCCGCGGGCCATCCCGAGGTCCAGGAACATCCTCGCCATTGGCACCTCGACGAGCGTCGGGAAGTACATGAACGTCCCGAAGAGGACCGCGATGAAGTTCGCCCAGAGCGTGTTCTCGCCGAGATACGTGCCGAGGATGTTCTCCGGCAGCAGGGCCGTGAGGATCCCGGCGACGAAGATCCCGATGAACAGGAGCGGGAAGATCTTCTTCATGAAGTCCCAGGTCTCGGTGAGCCACATCTCCCGCTCGTCGGGGCCGAACCATTTCCATGCCTCGATGGCGACGATGAGGACCAGGAAGGGGAGGATGACGAACCGGAGCGGGATCCCGGCCAGCGTGTTCACCATGAAGACGTTCCAGGTGCCGACGAAGAGGACGGCCACGAGGGTCGCTATGAACAGGACCACGTTCCGCTGGTTGGTCGCCGCCTCCTCGCCAGGCCCGCACGCGCACGCGATGGGTGCGTCGGGCGTCGCCTCGGGCCGCTTCTCCGGAAAGAGCGTCGAGATGACGAGGCCGATGATGACCGCGAAGATGATCGAGAGGACAATGCGGGCGATCGCGAAGTCGGCGCCGATCACGCTCCAGGTGAGCGAGACGGCGAGGATGTTCGTGCCGGGGGCCGTGTAGAGGAAGGCGATCGCCGGACCGATCCCCGCGCCCTTCTTCTTGATCCCCGCGAAGAGCGGGAGGATCGTGCAGGAGCAGACGGCGAGGAGGAGCCCGGAGGCGACCGCGACGGGGTAGGCGATGTACCGCGGGGTCTTCTCGCCGAGGTACCTCGTGATCGCCTCCTTGTGGAGCAGCGCGTTCATGGCGCCCGCGATGAAGAACGCCGGGATCAGGCAGGTGGCCACGTGCGCCGTGACGTACTCGATGAGCGCCGTGACGCCCCCCATCAGGCCGTTGATCAAGAGATCTTCAATCATGGTGTTCACCTGACATTCTATCGATCATCTCGTCCGTCCCGGCCGCCTCCTTTCGATAGGGGGGCCGGGTGGGCAGAACCGCGCGCCGAACCGCGCCTCGTTCAGGGCGACCCCGCGCACTGCTGCGGTCAGCGTTCTCCTGTCGGGTTTTATCACCCGCCCGTTCTCTGGGGCGTAGTCCCAAGCCCATTTCAGCACATGGTCCGCGCCGCTCGTTTCCGGATTCGTCTCCATGGCCGTTCAGCAGCCTCCGCCGCATCCGCAGTCCGACTCGCTGCACTGAGTCCCGTCCTGCGGGGCGATGTCTGAGGCGTCGGTGTCCTTCCCGGTGCCCCGCCAGCAGGCGGAGACCACGGTCTCGACGTCGTCGGGGGTGCAGGACTTCGATGGCCCCTTCGCGATCCCGGGGTCGGTCACGACGACGTGCTGTGCCGTCACCACCCCCTGCGCCAGGACTATCTTCTTCGCGCAATGCAACGGGCAGCCATCGATGACCACGACCTCGTCGGCGTTTCTCGCGCTGTTGACCAGGCCCTCGTCCCCGATTGCCAGCTTGGCGACGCAGGCGATGCTGCCGTACCCCTTCTCGGTCAGCTCCACGGCCGCGAGATTGGCGATTTGGCCCGTGTTCGCCTGCCCGGCGCACGGGAAGATGATCCGGCCGGGTTCGTTCGCTCCGCAGGAGCAGATCGGGGTCTCTGCCATCGTTCTACCCCTGGATGATCTTCTTGAGCTCGTCCACGGTCGGGACCTTGCCAGACATCCGCATCTTCCCATCGATGAAGAGGGCGGGCGTGCTCATGACACCGCGCTCAACGAGCTCGTCTATCGAGTCGACCTTGATCACCTCCGCCTCTGCGCCCAGGTCCTTCACCGCCTCCTGCACGTTGGCGAAGAGGCGCTTGCACTTTGCGCAGCCTGTTCCGAGTACCTCGATCTTCATCATGTGTTTCTCCTATAGTGGACTGGGTTCAATAAAACTTGTGATCAGCTACGCACCGACGAGGGGCTTGGTGCTCGGTCCGGCCAGCTCTATCCATCGATTCTCCGAGGGCCGACATTCTGCTTTCCCCCCCAACTATACGGAGCCGGGCGGGAACAGGGAACGTTCCCGGGCTGTGGTCGCCATTTCTACCCGTCTGTAGATCGTCGGTGTCCTCCCGGTTGGAAGGCCGGGAGTGGCCGTATCCCTCCAGTATCTGCCTGTTCGGGTGGTAGACTGACGGGCAGATGATATCTCCGTCCAGCTCCGGGTCTCCCTATCGTAGCCGGCATGGGAAGGCACCACGTGTCGAACCGCTTGTTGAACCGGGCGAGCTCGTGGACGACCCCGGCACGCGTCGTTCTGTCCGGCTTTAGCGCCTAGCCGTTCTCCCGGGCATGCTCCCCGGCTCAGGCCAGGATCCCGTCCTTGCGGGCGTTTTCATTCGCCCCGGGCAATTTTTTCAGGTTCCACTATCTCCGCTGCCGGATTCCATCATAAAAAAAGGGGTTGTTCATGACATCCAAGGACATATCGTTAAAATATCGCGATCCCGAAATAGGCCAGGATGAATTTCATCGAGACATAGAGGAAATAGAGGCCGAAGATGAGTTTCAGCGTTGCAGGATGGAATTTTTTGATGATTGCCGCGCCAAATTGTGCCCCGACAATGGTCCCCATGGCGAGGATCAGGCCGGTTCCGATGGCGACGAATCCCTGCGCCAGCTTGATCCCGCCTCCAACGATTGCCAGTGGGATCATCGTTGCGAGCGAGGTCCCCATCGTGACATACACCGGTGCACCGAAAAGGTAGATCAGGCCCGGTACGAGCGCGTATCCCCCGCCAAGTCCGACAAGCCCGGTCAGGATGCCAACGACGAATCCAAACGACCCTTTTTTCAACTCGGACCCGGGGATAGTGTTCCCTTCCGGCTGTGCCTTTTTTCGATGAGAGGTTCCTTCGATGATCATGCGTAAAGCGGGCAACAGGAACGCAATGCCCAGCAGCAGTCCCAGGAGGGCCGTCTGATCCGTGAGGAGGGTGAAGATGTATGAGCCCAGGATCACCCCGACAATGCCGAATCCGGCGAGCCACAGGGTTGTCTTTACATCAAGGTTTTTCCGGATCAGGTGACCGTATCCCCCGGAGATCGCTGTAAAGATGACAGCAAAGAGCGCGGTCCCTATCGCGATGGGTGCCGGGTATCCAAGGTAGAAATGGAGGATCGGCAGCATGACACTGCAACCGCCTGTGCCGATGATCCCACCAAGCACGCCGGCAACGAGCCCGACTACGAGGAGCAGGATTATTATATCCGGTGTGAGGGGCGGTGTTCCTTCCTTAGTTGCCAGTCCGGTTGCAAACGACCAGATGGTCAGTCCTAAGATCAGCGCCACCATCACAATTGTAGGCCCGTAAGTTTTCAGCACACTGAATTTTCCATTGCTTCCAATTTTTTCCATCATCGATCACCCCAATTGTCTCTATATCAAATTGTGCCCGGTTTGACGCACAAACCCCGTCTGCCGCGCGATAAATACGGGAACCGGGAATCCCGCATCGATCCCGTGGAGACACTTCCCGGCAGCATCGAACCGATCCTGCCGCTTCTCCTCATCCCCATGACGATGAGTGAGACCTTCTCGCTCTCGGCCACCACGCAGATCTTCGTGATGGTTGTTCGAATCCAACCTGTGCCATTGCTTTCAGCCAGGCACTGCGCATCTCTCCAACGATAGAGAGTGCGGACATGAGCATGACACGCCGTTCGACGCGTCCAACCGGCGGCTCTACCGTGGCCAGGCCCGCCGTGATCTTCATCTCCTTGACCGCTTCGTGCAGGTAAGCCTACAACCGCTTGCATTTCGCTCAACCAGTTCCCACCACGCCGATCTCCGGGATATCGTCCGTCCCTGGGCCGTTTGTTGATGTTCGTGCATTCACGCCGTCGAAGCTTATTCTGTAGATTATGCTCATATGAGTAATAACCGTTGACGCAGTATATTCCGAAGGGGTTGCAGGCGCGTATTCTCCCCCGCCGTCTCGTTGAACCTGAGCGAGGTCGCTCGCGGTGTCCTCCGAAGGGAGTGTCGATCCGGCCGACCCCTGTCGGCACCGCCACGGAAAGTGACGACGGGGTGATATCATGCGGCCGTCTCGATCTCGGTGGCGATGCGTGCAATCGGACGAGTTGACCCGCACCGAGTAACCCGTGCCTCTGCGAATTCGTGATTATGGTTTCATCTCATCCTGTCCGCACCGGGCGCTCAGCGCCCTCAGCCGCTCGATCAGGGCCAGGGCCCGCTCCTTCGCGGCCGCCTCCTTCTCGTCCTTCGGCACGGCCCGGGGCTGTATGACCTTCCAGGCCGGCGGGCCGTCGACCGGCCCTGCAGGGTGCGCGCCGGTGTCGCAGATGGGCTCGCCCCGGCCCCGTTCGTTGTAGAGCCGGTCGCACTCGACGCCGAACGCGATCGTCTCGACGTCGGCCGCTTCCCGAGGGAGCGCCCGGAGAAGTTCGCAGACGTGGATGAGCCCGGCCGTCTCCTTGTCGCAGGTCCGGCCGTGGCGCGGCGCCCAGCAGTGGTGACAGATGCGGAGGCCGAAGTAACGCAGCGTCTCCGGCGAGAGAGGCTGCCCCTCGAGTTCCGATGCGGCCTCGACCGTCGACCCGCACGGGGACCCGCGCAGCACCTCGAGCCGCACGAGCTTCCCGTCGCGGACCGTGACCGCGAACCGGGGACGGCCGAAGGCGCGGGCGAAAGTGTCGATGGCGTCGATCCCGGTGGTCGGGTCGAGCGAGCACATGGTCTCGGGCGCGACCACGGCCGGGTTGATCCTCCGTGCCTGCCGGACGAAGCCCGGGCCGAACGAGACCCCAAGGACCACGGGCCGGCCCTTCTCGACGAGCGCGAGCGCCTGCGCGGGCGACCGGATGTACGAGAGGTAGAGGTCGGCGTCGGGCACCTCGATCGCGACGTCGTCCACGACGGTCGGAGGATCCGGCTCGAGCAGGGCGAACTCCGTCGGGAACCGGGCCAGGCACTGCTCGAAGGCCCGGTCGCCGAACACCCCGTCCGAGACGATGCAGATCCGCAGTGGCCCTTTTTCCGGTTGACCTGCCCCAGGTTCAGCCATTGCTTTCCTCCCATCATGGGCCCCGGGCCATTCGACCGACGCGCCTGTTCCCGCACCGGGCCACGAGGGAATTATGCCCCCTCCGTTGCGTCGATCACGGCCCTCGTGACCGTCTCGATCTCGGCGTACCTGACCCCGGCCCGGCCGTCCTTGACGATCCCGAGCTCGATGGCCATGAGCCGGACACCGGGTTCGACCCCGGCCTCGGCCGCCTTCCGGCTGCCACAGCAGTCCTCGCACCCGTCCAGCGCGATCACGAGGTCCGCGTCGTGGGCCGCGTCCACGATCGCGTCGGGCCCGGCCCAGGCCTGGACCCATTCTATCCGGCCGGGCCGGCGCATCAACAGGTGCTGTGCGACGGCAGTCGTGAGCCGGCCGACGTTCGAGAGGCCCGAGCAGGTGATCAGCGTTACCGGCATTCCATCACCTGCAGCCGCGGCCGCTGTTCCAGCCGCAACCACCGTCATCACCCGGAGGAAACTGTCTCCGGTCGCTTCCGGTCGCGGGCGACGCGGCGCGCCGGTCGGCCGCGGTCATGATGGCAGCCGCGATCAGCGACTCCGGTAGCTCCTCGTGCTCCTCGCCGCCGACCGTCACCGTGCGACAGGCGCAGGGTGCGCCGACGAGGTCGCCGCAGGACGCACAGTCGGAGACCGCTGTCTCATCTCCGACCAGGTCCTCGATCAGCGCGCCGTCGACCAGGACCTCGTTCGAGTGCGCGATCTCCTCGGGCGGCAGCTCGACCTCGTGGAACTCGAGATCGATGCCCTGCGCCGCGAGCACGGCCCCCATCGCCTCGACCGCGGAGCGGACGTTCGCGCCCGTGCCGCCGCAGCGCTCGCAGGTCTCGCCCTCAACCGCGAGGTGGCGCCATTCGACCACGAGCACGGTCATGATCCTCCGGTTGCAGACTTCATCGCCATCGCCTCGTCCACAGCATCCTTTGTCGGTTGTCCTCGCCGCCGTGACGAACCCTTCTGCTCGCTCCCGACGCCGCCGAGGAATCCACAGACGACGGCGTGTCTCGGTGTCTGTATCGTCCACGCCCCCTCCGTCAGCAGTTCCCTGATCTCCCTGACCGACGGCACCCGTCCCGAGACCTTTGTCTCGCCGTCGATCGCGAGCGCCGGGGTGAAGATGATCCCCCGTTCCATGATCGCGACGATGTCGTCGACCCTGACGATCTCCGCAGCGATCCCGGTCTCTCTGACCGCTTCCGCAACGTGCTTCCCGAGCTGGTGGCACCTGGCACACCCCGTTCCAAAGACTTCGAGTTTCATCTGGCACCTCCCTGGTTGTTCTATCGTCTGTATTCCCGATACACCGCCCCGGAGCAATCCCCGGCGGCCGGCGGCGGGACGTAGTTGTAGACCTTCACGCGCTCGAGCTGCCCGGCCCGACGCGCCGCATTGCATCGGCGGAGGAGCACGGGATGGTATCGTGCTTCGTCGTATCACCCGATGATCCGGTTGAAGAGGTAGCCCACCGCGGCAGATGTTCGACACGGATGCTTCCGAGGACTCGGACGAGAGGGCGGGGAGACGCTGCGCGAACCAGTTCATTGCCGCCTTCAACGGTTCGAGCTCATCGGCCACACCTCCCGGTTCGGGACCGATCCGTTCAGTCGCGTACATGCCCCTCACCTCCCGGGATCGCCATGCACGGGCATCCGCCGCGCATGCTGCTCATCGTTCTCCCGCGCAGGATGAACGCCATCACGATGCCCGCCCCGGTCATGAACAGGAGCAGGAGGCCGATACCGGGCAGGGGGTAGCGCCGATGCTCAGACTGAAGAATGTATCGTGCATCTGGACCACCTCGTGCAACGGTCGAGTTAAATTCAACAATAGTTGAATGCATCGCTCGCAATTTATATCTTGTGATTCCACATATTGTTGAATTTACCAATGCCGATTCCACAGGAAATTGCCGATTCCCTCACGGCTGTTGGCGGGGTTCCGGGCCTCGACGCCCGGCTGCCGGACGGAGAGAGCCTGGTTGCGGCCAGCCTCGTCCACCACGCGCTCTCCGAGCCGCTCCGCCTCAAGATCGCCCACGCGCTCGCCGTCCAGCCGCTCTGCGTCTGCGTGATCAAGGAGATCGTCGGGATCGCGGACTCGAAGCTCTCGTATCACCTGAACCAGCTCAAGAAGGCCGGGCTGATCGAGGGCGATCAGCAGGGGAGCTGGATCATCTACCATCTCACGCCGCTCGGCGAGCGGTGCATGGCGATGGGATATCCGCCTTTTGAGTAGGTGGGGACCATCACGCGACGAGCGGTCCGGCGCCTTTGCCGACGAGACGCTCGGGGGATCCCTCACTGAACCCCGGTCGCTCCCCCAGCTGCCATGCTCGCCTCAGCTGATCTCGGCGCCCTCCTGAAAGGCCCGAGCCGCGGCACCGGCAGGGTTATGCCGTTACGGACGCATCCGCTCTCATGGCAACCATCCTCGTCGCGTACGCCTCTAAGGGAGGCGCGACGGCCGAGATCGCGGAATGGATCGGCGAGGGCCTCCGGCGCGCCGGGGCGGCAACAGAGGTCCGGCGGGCCGACGACGTCGCGTCCCTCGAGGGCTTCGACGCGGTCGTGGTCGGTGGCCCGCTCTACATGGGAAAGGTGCTCAGGCCCGTTCCGGCCTTTTTCTCGCGACACAGGGCCGAGCTCGCGTCCAGGCCGGTCGCCCTCTTCGTCTCCGGCGGCTCGCTCGGGAAGAACGACCCCGAGGCGGAGCAGAAGGCGCGGGCCGCCGCCGAGGCTGTCTCCGGCGACGTTCCCATCGCGGCCCTAGGCCTCTTCGGCGGCCGGGTCTCGTCCCGGAACGTCCCCCTTATCGGACGGTTCCTCAGGAACGCCATGCCGGAGGAGGATACGAGGAACCGGACCGCGATCGAGGGCTGGGCCGACGCGCTCCCCACCCGTCTCGGCCTCTGATCACTCCCCCGCCTCGGCCGGCTTCGGGAAGAGGACGTCCCAGTTGTACGCGACGAGAAGAAGCACGAAGAGGAGCAGGGGCAGGTCGATCGCCAGGAGTCGCCCGACCCCCGTGTGCCCGACGAGCAGGTTGTAGAGGGCGTGGATCATGACCGCGACCGTGTACAGCCCGAAGAGGATCGACGGCAGGGACCGTCGGGAGAAGCCGTAGGTCAGGAAGATCCCGAAGCCGATGATCGCGGTCATGCACCCGTGCATCACGGAGGTGGTGACCCCGCGCATCACGGCATACGCGATGGCCCCCGCCCCCTCCAGGGCGAAGTGGGTCACGAAGACGTAGTTCTCCAGGATCGCGAAGCCGAAGCCCGAGGCCATGGCGAGCACCAGCAGCTCCTTCGAGTACCGCCGTCCGAAGACGAGTAAAAGGACGAAGAGCGGCAGGGCCTTCATGAACTCCTCCACCACGGGGGCCATGGTCACCTCGGGCAACAACGTGCTGGCGGCGAGGGCGAGGTAGAGGTGGTAGTTGACATAGTAGGAGATCACCCCCGCCGTCAAACCCCAGACCAGGAACGCGAGGACCCGGCGCTGCCCTCCCTCGAGAAAGACCAGGAGGAAGAAGAGCGGCAGGGAGGCCGCGAGGTAGAACTCGAGGATCACGCGGGCTCGCCTCCCGCGTGCCGGAGGTACGCGATCGCGAAGAGCGAGAAGGAGATGGCGGCCAGCGCGCCGGCCGCGTTCGTGACCCACGGCGGATCGGGGAGGGTAGAGTCGAGGGAGTTGAGGATGTGCGTGAGCGAGAAGACGACGGTGGCCGCGAAGAGGACCGGGTGGCGGTGGGCCGAGCGGAGCAGGGCCGACGAGAGGAGCGCGGCCGAGAGCGTGAAGACGACGAGGGTGGTCAGGGTCTTCGCGTTCGCGCCGAGCACGGCCACCAGTCCGAGCCCGGCCCCGAGCAGGGGGAGGGCGATCGGCACCGCGGCCAGCACGGAGAGGCGGTTGCGTGCGAGCCCCTCCTGGAGCCCGGCGATCAGGAAGAGAAAGACCCCGGCGAACCCGAGGTCCGCGACGGTCGGGTAGTTCAGGCCCTCCCCGATCAAAATGAAGTAGGCGTACCAGAACGCGTTCGCGAGCGTCCAGGTGCCGGCCGCGAAGGCCCCGTGCACGAGCAGCATGTCGGGCCCGCGGCGGTAGTAGGACCAGGCGGCGGTCGCCGCGGCGGCTCCACTCGCCACGAGCTGCGTGGCGTTCCCGATGTCGGTGTACGCGGCGGGCATGGTCCCGCGCACCAGCACGACCGCTCCGAGCAGGCCGAGGGAGACCACGAAGAGCGCGAGGACCGCCCCCCGGAGGAGGGTGTCCGCGAACCGCGGGGAACCGGCAACGTTCACACCTGATGGTGGGCCCTCCCAGGCAAAAACCATCGCCCGGACCGGCACCAATAACCGCCGCCCGGGAGAGATCGTTGTGAGCAGGGACCTCGACACCATGGGACCGGAGCAGATCTCGCGGATCAGGGCCCTCGTCGCCGAACGGGTGCCGTTCCTCGGCCCGGGGCTGATCCTGGGCATCTCTTCGGCCGGCTGGGTCGGCCTCCTGGTCTTCCTCTCGCTCGGCGCGAACTTCGGGTACGCGCTCCTCTGGGCCGTCGCGGGGGTGATCGTGTACAAGTACGCGTTCACCATCGGGTGCGCGCGGTACACGGTCGCGACCGGCGAGAACATCTACGCCGGGCTGCAGCGGATCCCCGGGCTCCGGAACTGGCAGGTCCTCTTCATCGGCGCGATCTACGTGGTCGAGATCGTCTACCACGCGGGCGGCGCCGTGGTGGCGGCCAGTCTCCTCGCCTCGCTCCTCCCGGCGGCCGTTCCCGTCCAGTACGCGATGATCGCGCTCTTCGCCCTGATCACCCTGGTCCTCTTCAAAAATTCCTACCCGCTCTTCAAGAAAGTGATGGTGGTCGCGGGCGCGATCATCGTGGGCGGCATGTGCCTGAACTTCCTCTCGCTCTACCTCTCGCCGATCGAGGTCGTCCAGGGGCTCGTCGCGCCCGATCTCGGGAACGAGGACCACCTCTACTATGCCGGCCTTGTCATGTGCTCGCTCGGCACGGGCCTCTCCCTCCTCTGCTACACCATGTGGCTCCAGCAGCAGCTCGGAAAACGGCATGGCGAGGCCTTCTACTGGGCGCACATGCGGTCCGTCCGGTTTGACCTGGCGCTCGGGTTCGTTCTACTTGCGGCCCTCTCGTTCTTCTACCTGACCCTCGGGTTCGTGGCGATGAACGAGCACGGCCTGCCCGCGTTCGAGCAGGACCTGATGATCCGCGTGATCGGCCACTCGCTCGGCGCGGTGCCGTACGGCATGACCGTCTTCGTGATCACGTCGCTGTTGACCCTCTTCGTCTACCTGATCGGGGCCATGGACGGGCGGGCCCGGGCCATCGCGTCGATCCTGCGGCAGACCGTGCAAACGCGCTTCTCGGAGGACGGGCTGTACCGGGGCGTCGTGCTCGCGTTCGCGGCGATCTTCATCGTCTTCAGCTACGTCGGCTCGAAGTACACGATCAAGGATGTTTTGACCCTCTCGGTCTTCATGTTCGGCCTGGTCGGGTTCATGCTCCTCTGGCTCGACCGGCACCTGCCCGCGTACGCCCGCGGCTCCGCCGTCTGGTACGCGGTGATGCTGGTCGGCTCCGTCCTCTTCCCCATCGGCGCCGTCGCCTACTGGGGGATGTAAAACAGGGGATCAGGGCGGGTAGATGCCCGTCGGCCCGACGATGCCCGGCGGGTAGATGCCGCCCTGCAAAAAGCCGATCTCGAACCCGAGCAGCGATGCGAGGGTCAGGCCGGCCACGACCGCCAGGATCCCGGCGATGGCGATGATGAGGGTGTCGCGCCGCTCCATGCACCTCTGTGCGGTCGGTGAAAACTTATAGGTTGCGACCGCCGGGCACTTCTGCGCGGTAGACGGTGTTCCGGCCGTCCCGGTAGTCCAGCCAGACGACCGCTCTGTCCGAGACCGACGGCCACCCCTGGTCGTCGGGGTGGGTGCAGACGGGGTGCTCGGTCCCCGTGGCGAGGTCGTACGCGTAGATGTCCCAGTTCCGGTTGCGTTCGTCGACCCAGACCACCAGGTCGCCCCGGATCTTCGGGAGCCACTCGCGCCCGCTCCCGCTGGAGATCACCCGTTCCTCGCCCGTCGCGAGGTCGTGGAGGTAGATGTCGAACCCGATCCGCGACCGGTAGTCCTGCCAGACGATCCGGTTGTCCGAGACGGAGGGGCACCACTGCCCCCGAGGGTCGTCGCAGATCACCCGCTCCTCTCCGGTCGAGAGGAGGTGGGCGTAGATGTCCCCGGCCGTCTCGTATCCCCGGCGGTAGTCCTCCCAGACGACCACGTCGCCGTCGACGTCGGGGTTGTACTGGGTCTGGGACTGGACGCAGATCGCCCGCTCGGTCCGGTTCGCCAGGTCGAACGCGTAGATGTCGGGATCGCCGTGCCGCTCGTCCGTCCAGACCACGATCTCGCCCGAGATGACGGGGTGGGACTGCTTGGCAGGGTGCGTGCAGACCGGCATCTCCTCGCCGGTCGTGAGGTTGACGAGGTAGATGTCCCAGTTCCCGTTCCGCCTGTCCTGCCAGACGACGCGGTCGCCCGAGAGCGAGGGCGAGAACTGGAGGGACGCCGTCGCCGATACCGCCGAGGGCTCGCCGCCACCCGCCCCCAGCACCGCGATCGACGAGCGCCCGCCGAGAGCGTGCTCCTCCCAGGCGACGCGCCCGCCGCCGACGACCGGGTAGAGCGGGTTCGATCCGTCGGGCGAGATCCGGACGCCGTCGTGTGCGGATGTCGCGGCGGCACCGTCCCCGCCGCCCGACGCCAGGGCGAGGGCGGCAACGATCAGCACCACCGCGAGCGTCGCGCCGATGAGCAGGTGCCGGCGGTCCATCTTCACTCGCGAGAGGGTGCGCCGCGCGGCGTTCTAACCGTTCCGGTCTCTCCCCGGTCTTCCCCGGGTCGAGGCCCTCCCTCTCGAACGTAAAGCCAACCGGACCGGGGATGACCACATCATCGGTTCAATGCCGCGAGCCGTGGCACGAGCATCCCAAATCTGGTCGGCCGGGCTCCGGCCATGGAACAGCCCCTGTTACGGCAGGTCGGTTTCGGTGCGTGGCGCGTGCCGACATCGTCGCGACCAGCCACGACCTTCGTACCCTGGACGCGGAGGATCGCGTTCTCGCCGGAGCGGAGCGACTCCGGGTCGTGCCCCTCGAAGCCGACCCGTCCGAAACCAGTTCAGCCCTTACGATCGCCCTGCCCCGGGTCAGAGTGATGGGTATCTGACGATGGAACCAGCCGCGAAAAAGAGATGAGGGAGCCCATTCCGCAAAAAGGGGACACAGCCGGCTGGTTACCGGTACGAGCGAACTCGAGGACCCGGCTGGCTGTCCGCTCATCGCGAAGGGCGGGGAGGCAGGTCTGGTCTTCGTACAACGGGCGGATCCCGGAGAAACCTGAAAATTTTACCTGCCCCCGGCCCCACCCCGGGCGATCATCTCCCGCATCGTCTTCAGGGTTTCGAGATTCAGATGTCCGAGCTGCGTCCGGGACTCGATGCAGCGCATCTCGTGTCGATCAGCCGCAGGACGATCGTTCACGTCATCCACTCGTCGAGTTTCTCACAACCGCGACACGTGAGTAGCTTGCGGCAGATGCTCGTGCTGTCCATCTGCTTGGCGCCCATACCTGCGCAGCGACCACCGTCTCGCCGCGCATTCGGGGACAGGGTGGGCAACCGTGCATGAATGGAATCATTCCGGAGCCACAGCTGGGATCTCTACAGGTCCTCATCGGTCCAATCGTCGTTCATGACGCCGGCCCTGTCCTCGACACGGGCCACGAGACCGTCCTTCAGATGGATCACCCGGCAGAAATACCGGCGGTGCCACTCCTCGTGGCTGACCATCACGATCGTCTGGCCGAGCTCGCGGTTGAGCCGGGCGAAGAGGTCCAGGATCGTCTTCGAGGTCGCCGAGTCCAGGTTCGCGCAGGGCTCGTCCGCGAAGAGGATCGCGGGCCGGTTCACGAGCGCTCGCGCGATCGCAACCCGCTGCTGCTCGCCGCCCGA
>DAEF01000142.1 GCA_002495225.1 Methanoregulaceae archaeon UBA288
CGGCCGGCACGCACACCCTGAAGCTCGCGTTCTCGGGCGACGGCCAGAACCTTGACCGGATCGAGTTCACGGCGCCCGCGCAGACGACGACGCCGTACGTCAACGTCACGATCCCTGGCACCATCCAGGCGGAGAACTACGACCTCGGCGGCTTCTCGGACACCACCCCAGGCAACCAGGGCGGCGCGTACCGCAGCGACGACGTCGACGTCGCGACCATCGCCGACGGACACGCCGTCGTCGGGATCGCGGACGGCGAGTACCTGGCCTACACCGTGAACGTCACGCAGGCCGGATCCTACCTGATGACCGCGCGAACCGCGAGCCCGGAAAGCAACCGCTCGATCACGCTCCTGGTCGACGGCACGCCGTCGAACATCTACGCGGTCCCGAACACGGGCTCGCTCACATCGTTCGGCTCGACCATTCCGCCGATCATCTGCTGGGACCCGCCGGTCGGGTTCGGATCGTGCGATCCCGTCCCCGTCTCGCTCGCGGCCGGCACGCACACGCTGCGGCTCGTCTTCCACGGCGACAACCAGAGCCTCGACCGGATCGAGTTCGAACGAGCGCCCGCGCCGGCGCAGGAGCCGTACGGCACGCCGTTCAGATACCTCGATATCCCCGGTACCATACAGGCCGAAGACTACAACTGGGGCGGCGAGGGCACCGCGTTCCACGACACCACGCCTGGCAACGAGGGAGGCGCGTACCGCAGCGACGGCGTCGACATCGAGACCGCCGGCGGCGTCACGAACGTCGGCTGGATCCGCACCGGCGAGTTCCTGCACTACACCGCGACCGTCGCGGCCCCCGGCACCTACACGATGAGCGCCCGCGTGGCAAGCCCGAACAGCGGCCGGACCATCGCCGTCTCCGTCGACGGCGCCGCCGCCGGGACGATCACGGTCCCGAGGACCGGGTCGTTCTCGGCATGGCAGACGGTCTCGGTCCCGGTAACGCTCGCGACCGGTTCCCACACGGTGAAGCTCGCGTTCTCGGGCGACGGCCAGAACCTCGACTGGATTGCGTTCGGCACGGGTCCGACGCCGCCGACGACGACCACGCCCGTGCCGTCGGGCGGGGCGAGTTTCGTCGCCGTCCCGACCGCCGCCCCGCACGGCAGCGCCGTGAAGTTCACGGTGACGCCGGCAAGCGGAAAGGCAATCCAGTCGGCCTGGTGGTCGTTCGACGCGACGGCGCACCTCACCACCTGGAACTCGCGGGCGACGAACCCGACGTTCTATTACCCCGCGAAGGGGACGTTCAGCCCGCTCGTGAAGCTCGTCTACGCCGACGGCTCAACCGAGACGGTCCAGCGGACGGACTACGTCAGGGCGACGTGATGAACATGGCGACATACTCCATCACCCGGGCGCGACACGGGGGGACCCCCGTCCCCTTCTCCGGAGACACGGACGCCCGCTGCCGCTCCGATTCCCCCGCAGACGGGCAGGCACGCTCGTCGGCGCCAGGGGACGATCGACCGACCGTGAGAGTTGTGGTCCACCTGGTCCTGCTCGTCCTCCTCGTCGCCGCCGTGCCTGCCGCCGCATCGGAGACGTACGTCGTCACGGGCTCGTGGGGGACCAACGGCTCCGGGGACGGCCAGCTGCACTACCCCGAGAACATCGCGCTGGACGCCGCCGGGAACGCCTACGTGACCGACCAGGGCAACCAGCGGATCCAGAAGTTCGCAACGGACGGGACGTTCCTCGGGGCATGGGGGACCGGGGACGCCGAGCCCGGGAACTCCTATGAGCTCTCGGGGATCGCAGTGGATGCCGGGGGCGACGTCTACGTCACGGAGACGGGGACGTTCCGGGTCCTGAAGTTCACGCCAACCGGCGACCTGATCACGACGTGGGGCACCGAGGGTGCGGGGGACGGGCAGTTCCGCAACCCGATGGACGTCGCGGTGGATGACACGGGCTTCGTCTACGTCACGGACATCAACGGGGCCACGCCCCGCGTCCAGAAGTTCGGACCGGACGGGTCGTTCGTCACGAGGTGGCAGACCTGCGGCAATGCGGTCACCTACAGCCAGCCGTACGGCATCGCCATTGGCGCCGCGGGCACCGTCTACATGGTCGACCTCCGAAAGGAGTGCGTCACCCGGTTCTCACCCGCGGGCGTCCTGCTCGGCGAGTGGCCGACCGGGAACCCCGTCGACGACCCGGACGACGTCCCGATGGGGATCGCGGTGGACGCCGCGGGCTTCGTCTATGTCACGGAACCCTATGCCAACCGCGTCCTGAAGTTCGCGTCCGACGGCTCGCTCGTGACCTCCTGGGGGACCCGGGGGTCCGGCGCCGGGCAGTTCGACAACCCGAGGGGGATAGCGGTCGACAGCGCGGGCACGGTCTGGGTCGTGGACGCCTTCAACCACCGGGTCCAGACATTCGCGCGAAGCGCGGCGCCGGTCCCGACGCCGACGGTGACCGCGGCGCAGACGACCGTCCCGAAGGCGATGGAGACGACCTTTTTGCCGCCGACCTCCGCGGTCACGCCGGCACCGACCGTGACGGTCGATGCCACCGGCGGGTCCGTCGTCTCACGCGACCTGAACGGGGACGGGAGGTTCGAGGACCGGAACGGCAACGGCAGGACCGACTTCGCCGATGTCGTCCTGTTCTTCGGCCAGATCGGCTCGATCGCGGCCGACGATCCGGGCTCCGACTACAACGAAAACGGCCGCATCGACTTCGCGGACGTCGTCTGGCTCTTCAACACCCTCTGAACTCCGAGCCTCCCCCTTTTTCCCAATTCGCCCGGGGGCCTCGCCTCGCAGAACCTGCCGCCCCTGGCCTCCCCCGTCAGCGCGACGGGACTGCCAGGATCCGGACCGCGAGCCAGGCGGAGTTCTCGCCGTTGTCGATCCCGACGCAGGCGACGGGCACGCCCTTCGGCATCTGGGCGATCGAGAGCAGCGCGTCGAGCCCGCCGAGCGTTCCCGCGACGGGCACGCCGATCACGGGCCGGTCCGTCCGGGACGCCACCACGCCCGGCAGGGCCGCCGAGAGGCCGGCGATGCAGACAAAGACCCGGGCGTCCGAGCCCCGGACGTAGGCCTCGAGCGCATCGGGGTCGCGGTGCGCCGAGAGGATCTGTGCGTCGTAGGAAATCCCATTCGCATCAAGGACTTTTCTCACCTTGTCGGTGATCGCCGCATCGGAAGCGGANNGGGGTCGCGGTGCGCCGAGAGGATCCGGTAGTCGTGCGACAGGCCCTGCGCCTCGAGGACCGCGATCGCCTGCCTAGCGACCGTGTCGTCCGAGGCCGATCCCGAGATGACGGCGACGTCGACCATCGGGGAGAGTATATGCCCCGAACGACATATAGTAGAGACGGATCCTCATGGAAAAGGAACTCCTGCTGATGCTGCCCGGGCCGGTACCGATCCCGGAGCGCGTGCGACTCGCGATGGCACGCCAGGCGATCAACCACCGATCGCCCGAGTTCGGGGCCGTGTACGCGGACTGCGTCCGCTGCCTCGCGCCCACGTTCGGGACCGCGAACGACCTGGTGATCATCTCGGGCTCGGGGACGGCCGGGATGGAGGCCGCCGTCGCGAACGTCGGGCGCGGCAAGAAGATCGCCTGCCTGTCGAACGGGAAGTTCGGCGAGCGGCTGTACGACATCTCGAAGCGCTACGGCGACGCGACCAGGCTCTCATCGGACTGGGGCACGCCCCTGCCGCTCGACGACCTCGGGGCGAGCCTCGAGGCCGGCGCCGAGGTCGTGACCCTCGTCCACAACGAGACCTCGGCCGGGATCCGGAACCCGGCCCAGGAGGTCGGCAAGCTCTGCCGCAAGCACGACGCGCTCTTTATCATGGACGGCGTCACCTCGATCGGCGGCGACGTGGTCGAGGCCGATCGCTGGGGCGTGGACATCGCCATCGTCGGCTCGCAGAAGTGCCTCGCGGCCCCCGCCGGCCTCGCGGCCGTCTCGGTTTCGCAGAGGGCTCAGGAGCGGTTTGTGGCCGACTGCCCCTACTACCTGGACCTCGCCGCGTACATCAAGAACGCGAAGAAAGACCCGATGGAGACGCCGTACACCCCGGCTGTCCCGCTCTTCCTCGCGCTCCGCGAGGCCGGCCTCCTCATCGAGGAGGAGGGGATCGAGCACCGCGTGATGCGCCACCAGCGGCTCGCCCAGGCCGTCCGCGCGGCTGCCGCGGCGTGGAACCTCCCGCTCTTCCCGTCGATCGACGCGCTCCACGGGTACTCGAACACGGTGACCGCGATCCGGATGCCTGAAGAGACGACCGACCCGGACTTCCGGGGGCTCGTCAAGAAGCTCGGCATCGTCATCGCCGGCGGCCAGGACCACCTCAAGGGGAAGATCTTCCGGATCGGCCACATGGGCGCGGTCGGCGCGCCCGAGGTGCTCGCGACCCTCGGCGCGATCCAGGCGGCCATGCACCGGCTCGGGTGCGACTGCGCGGACGACGGCGTGGCGGCGGCGGCCGCCCACCTGGCCTGAGGCGAACCTCATGCGGGTCGGCATCGCGGACACGACTTTCGCCCGGGTGAACATGGGCGCGCACGCGATCGACGAGCTGAAGCGGCACGCCTCGGTCGCGATCGAGCGCTACACGGTCCCCGGGATCAAGGACCTCCCCGTCGCGTGCAAGAAGCTCCTCGAGGAGCGGCGCTGCGACATCGTGATCGCGCTCGGCATGCCGGGCGGCAAGGAGAAGGACCGGATGTGCGCGCACGAGGCCTCGCAGGGGCTGATGCTCGCGCAGTTGATGACCAACAAGCACATCATCGAGGNNGTCTTCGTCCACGAGGACGAGGCCGGGAACGACGCGGAGCTCGCCTGGCTCGCCGAACGGCGCGCCCGCGAGCACGCGGCGAACGCGGTCCGCCTCATGCTCCGGCCGGGCGATCTCGAGCGCGAGGCCGGCACGGGCCAGCGGCAGGGCTTCGCCGATGCCGGGCCGGCGCGGCAATAATGATAATCGAGAGCGACAGAGGTAGAGACAACATGACGATCAGGCTCGGATTCGTGGTCTCGGAGTTCAACCGGGACATCACCTACATGATGGA
>DAEF01000036.1 GCA_002495225.1 Methanoregulaceae archaeon UBA288
ACACCTCGCTCAAGCACGTGGTCGTCGTGGACGAGGACATCGACCCCTGCGACATGGCCGAGGTCGAGTACGCGATCGCGACCCGCGTCCGCGGCGACGCGGACCTGCTCGTGGTCGCGGGGGTCCGCGGCTCGTCCCTCGACCCGTCGCGGATCGGGGACGGCATGAACGTGAAGGTCGGCATCGACGCGACCATGGACCTGGACCGGAAGAACGAGTTTATCCGTGCGGGGTGGGACGATGCAGCTTGACCGGGACGACGAGCGGGTTCTCGCGGGCGAGTTCGGCGAGACCCGGCAGCGGCTCATGGAGCTGCTGGTCGGGCTCGGCACGGTCTACGGGGCCGAACGGCTCGTGCCGATCGCGTCGGCCCAGGTCTCGGGCGCCTCGTACAAGACGATCGGCGACTGGGGCCTCGAGTGGCTCTCGTCCCTCGACGCCCGCGCGGTGGTCCCGGCCGTCCTGAACCCGGTCGGCATGGACCTCGAGCGGTGGCAGGAGATGGGGATCGACCCGGTTTTCGCGAAGAAGCAGGAGCAGGTGGTCGAGGTCTACCGCCGCCTGGGGATCCGGCTCGAGTGCACCTGCACCCCCTACTACCTCTCCATGACCAGCTACGGCGACCACCTGGCCTGGTCAGAGTCCTCGGCCGTCTGCTACGCCAACTCGGCGATCGGCGCCCGGACGAACCGCGAGGGGGGGCCGACCGCGCTCGCCGCGGCGCTCGTGGGCAAGACCCCGTACTACGGCCTGCACCTGGTCGAGAACCGCCGGCCGACCGTCGTGGTCGAGGTCGAAGGCGCGCCCGATGCTCCCGACGGCGGGTGGTACGGGGCGCTCGGCGTCCTCGCGGGGCGCGAGGTGGGGGCGCGCTGCCCGTTCTTCCGCGGGATCCGGCCGACCCGCGACGGGCTCAAGAGCCTCGGGGCCGCCATGGCCGCCACGGGCGCGGTCGCGCTCTTCCACGTCGATCGGATCACGCCCGAGGCCCGGGTCTTCTCGTTCGAAGTGGAGGGGCTCGAGACGATCGCCTTCGGCGCGGACCAGGTCGAGGCGGTCTGGTCGGACCTCCCCGTCGAGGCCGTCGCGATCGGCTGCCCCCACTGCTCCGGGGAGGAACTGGCGCGGGTCGCCGAGCTGCTCGAGGGCAAGCGGACCACGAAGCCCCTCTACGTCTTTGCCGCCCGGCGCGTGATCGCCGCGCACCATGCAGAGGTCGCCGCGATCGAGCGGAGCGGGGCCCGGGTCTATGCCGACACGTGCATGGTCGTCTCGCCCGCCCTCGAGCGCTACGGGGCCGTGATGACCAACAGCGGCAAGGCCTCAGCGTACATGCCCAGCATGTGCGGGGCCGCGGCGCGCCTCGCTCCCCTCGAGGCCTGCGTGGCTGAGGCCACGAGCTGATCTTTTCTCGTCCCGGGTTGATTCCCCCGTACGCATGGGCCTGCTCGACCTCCTCATCGCGCGCTTCGACTCCGTGCGGCTCGTCGCGCGGTTGAAGGAACGTCGGGACTTGCCCGCGCTCGTCCGCCTCCTCGAGCGGGGCGATCCCTCCGTGCGCCACCTCGCTGCGGGAGCCCTCGGCGAGCTCGGGGGCCCGGCCGCGCTGACCGCGCTCCTGGCCGCGCTTGCCGGCCCGGACGAGGAGGGTGTTCGCTGGCGGGCCGCCGAAGGGCTCGCACGGCTCGGAGGGCCGGCCGTGCCCGGTCTCGTCGCGCTTTCCGGGGACAGTGACCCCGACATCCGCTGGAAAGCGATCGTGGCCCTCGGCGACATCGGCGATCCGCGTGCGGCCCCCTCCCTGCGTGACCGTCTTGCCGACCCGGACCGGTTCGTGCGCGGCCGGTCGGTCTCGTCTCTCGCCCGGCTCGGTGCGCCGTGCCTGCCGCTCATGCTCGAAGCGCTCGCCGACGCCGACCCCCGTGTCAGGCAGGGGGCGGCAGAGGTGCTCGGGCAGGTCGGCGATCCGTCGGCCGTCGAGAGCCTGCTCGAAGCCCTCCAGGACCCGGCCGACCCGGTCCGTCGAGCGGCCGCCGTGGCCCTCCTCCGGATCAACCCGCCCGATTGAGCGGGCGATACGAGAACGCTCTCTGCCCGCTGCCGGGATCGGTTCTTCGGGACGAGCGTGCATCAACGAGCATCGGCCGGTGTCTTCGGCACACCCCGGGAGGGCCTGCCCGGTTCTTGATGGCACGAGGGGCGGTGGTTTTTCGCGGTCGTTGCCCTGGCCCGGGTCCGTTCGCCCCCCTCGATCCCTCCGTGACAGCGCCCCGCGATCGACGTGACCCGACGGCCCGGCGCGGTCGACCCGCTCGAAAGGCTGCTGGGGGATCGTTCTCGATCTTCGGCTCCGAAGGTGTGCCTGCCGCGCAGCCCCCCCGACCGTGTCGACGAGCCTGGGATCGAATGCCTTTACGTGGCGGCCGAGGGGGGCATCGCCGGGTGGAGGAGCTCGTTGCGGCGTGGAGCCGCGGGCCAGACCCCCCTACAGGAACCGGCGGGAGCCGGGCTGCGCGCCGACGATCTGGATCATCTCCAGGTTCAGGACCAGGTTGAGGTCCGGAACGACGACGTGGATCGGCAGAAGGCCCGCGAGGTCCTGGGGCAGCATGCGGTACATCTTCAGGGAGATGAACGTCGCCCTGATCTCGGCAAAGTTCTGTGCGAACTGCTCCAGCACGCCGGGCTGAGTCCGGGCCACCCGGCTCCGGTAGGCCACGAGAGGGGCGAGCACGTCCGTGTTCAGGAGCTGGATCTTCCGTACCCTGAGTTGCCGGACGAGACGCCGGCTCGCGGCCCCCTGGGTGTACCGTGCGAGCACGAGCTGGCTTGCGAGGACGAAGAGGACCGGGATGAAGCCAGCCCCGCTCACCGTCTGCTCGGAGTTCCAGATCACACCGAGCGTGAACCCGGGCAACAGCATGGCCACTATCAGCACGATCGCGACCACTCCTGCAGCGAGGCCGATCGGGAGCACGACCTTCCAGAGCGGTTCGACATGGTGGTGGATCTTGCTCGTGACCGTGTCCTGGATCCCTATCACCGAGTCGAGAAAATCTCCTCTGTACGGCTTGAAGACCGCGATCGCGAGGTAAAAGACGAGGATGGCCGCCGACTGGAAGATGATCAGCCAGCCGGTCAGGCCCGGCACCCGGAGCAGGGCGAAGAGGATGTTCAGGCTGTAGATGGCCACGAACGCGGGCGCGAGGGGCTGGTTGTTGATGAAGAACGCGTTCCAGAAGATCGTCGCAATCGTCGACCAGTGCGCCGCAAGATCGCTCCCGCCGAAGCGTTCCGTCAGCCTGGAGAGCGAGCTCGACGTATCCCCGTCAGCGGGCACACCCGAGGAGGGGATCAAAAGCAGGAACGGGTTGACGACGTACAGAAAGAAACTGGCCGTGATCCAGTAGACCGCGTAGTCGGGGACGACGAGCCAGAGCAGGACGTTCGCGAGGACCAGGTCGACGACGAGCATGATGGAGTGGAGCCGGTTCCCACCGGAGCGGTCGAGCTCGGCGAGCTCGGCCTCCTCGCGGTCGAGTTCGAACCGGACGCTGGCGATCAGCCGGTCGAGGTGGTCCTGCACACCGCCGTACGACGCCTCGACCATGCGGCTCACTCCGGGTGATGGGTGGGTCCCGACCGGGAAAAAACGATGGTGGTGCGAAAACCGCTCATCCGAGTTCGTCCCAGCGACCGCGCCGCTGGAACACGACGACGCCGATCGCGATCACGGCGATGACCACGACAACGATGATGTACGGCAGGAACCCTCCCCCGTCGGTGGTCGCAGATGCATTCGTGGACGTGTTCGACGTGCCCGCGAACTGGGATCGGAGGTCGACCGAGTCGTTGTAGGCTTCGAGCGCCTTGGTCGCCGACTCGTTCGCCCGGATCCGGGCCTGGTTGAGGTTGCCGTCGGCCTGGCTGTCGCGAGCGCTCGTGAGCAGCTGGTCGGCGCCTTCGCGCTTGACCGTGATCGCCGCGACGCGCGGGTCGTTCGCGAGGTCCCTGTTCGCCTTGAAGAAGGTCAGCATCTCGTCAACGTTCCGGATCTGCGCGGCCGCCCGTTCGATCTGAGCCTCCGCGCTGGCCAGGTCGAGGCTGCCCGTCGCCTCGTCGATCAGGTCCTTGGCCCTCTGGGCAGTGTTGCTCTGCATCGAGACAGTCCCGGACTCGGCACTCTTCAGGAGCCTGTCGGCTTCGGCATATTTCCGCTCCGCCTCGGTCGTGTTCGCCCCCTGGGCGGTCCGCTCGTCGATCGCCGAACGGAGCTGCCCGAGCGAGGTCCGCGCCGCCTCGAGGTCCCGGGCGACGTCCTCGGGGTTCACGATCTTCCGGACGAGGGTGTATTCGCCGTTGTCGCGGACCTTGCTCGACTGGTCGAGGTGCTGGAACCGGAGCACGGTGATGTTCTGGGTCGCGCTGACGTTGGGGACGGTGCCGTCGAGCGTTACATGGAGCTTGACCGTGCTCTCCTTCGGGTACTCGAGCTCGAAGCCGCTGATCTTGAAGAACTTCCCGTAGCCCTCCGGCTTCGGATTTTTGTTGCCGCCGATCTCGACCGCCCAGTTCCAGCGCGGGTTCTCGAGTTCCGAGAAGAGGGAGAAGGTGTCCTGTGTCGGGAACGAGGTTCCGGCGGTCGTGGGGAAGTCGACGACTGCACTGGCCGTGACCGGAACGCCGGCCTGGAGGTCTCCGTCGGGGGTCACCTCGGCGGTCTCAACCTTGTAGGCGCTGCCGGCGGCCACGAGGCCGCAGGCGAGCAGCATGACGATTGCGATGCGAATGAGCGTGTTCATGGGGTCTTCTCCGTCACATTTTCGAACAGCGGTTCGATACTGTCCTCGAACATGGTTCGGACGTCCGGTTTCTGCTTTGCGAGCTCCTCCTTCGTCTCCTTCGCCATCTCGAGGAGGTCGCGGATGCGCGGGGCATCGGCGACGGACGCGAGGACAACGACCGCAGCGATGTAGTTCGACCGGATCGGGTAGTCGCCCGAGCGGATCTCATCGGCATCGAGCTGCTCCTCGATCCAGGCGCGGGCCGTCTCGACACCCTTCCGGTCCATCTCTTCCGGCGGTCCCACCAGAAGGATCAGGGCGCGGTTCGCGGAGCGGTAATTGCAGGGGAGCGTGAGCCGGCCGAGAACGGCCGACCGCACCAGCGAGACGATCTTTGCCGAGCGGTCGTCGCCGAGGAGCTGCTGGCCGGCCGGTTCCTTCGAGCGAAGGCCGCGAAGAAGGCCGCTCAGGGCCCCCTGCTTCTTCTTGAGCCGGGGGCTGATCGCCTCGGTCTTGGCGAACCCGACGGTCGTAATCCCGCCGCCGCGGAGGGTGTTGATGATCTCGGACGAGTCGACGACCATCTCGCCGACACCCCCCTGCCCGACCTCGCCGGCCCGGAAGAGGACGCCGAAGCGGCGGACGATCTCGTCGTTGATCCGGTCGTACGCGGTCTTGATCGACTCGCCCTCCTTGCGCCACGCCGCGTTGTCGAAGATGAACGTGTTGTCGGCGATGTTGACGAGGGTCGTGAGCGACCGCGCCGCGTTGTAGGAATAGAGCCGTCCCTCGTCGGGCGAGGGGATGATCCCGATCGTGTAGACCGGCTCCTCGTACAGGTTCTTGAGGGCCTGCGCCAGGACGGGTGTCCCTCCCGAGCCGGTGCCCCCGCCGAGGCCGGCCACGATCACGAAGGCGTCGATGTCGTGGGTGCCGATCGCCTCGATCGCGGTCACGATCGGGTCGATCTCGTCCCGGGTGATCTTCGCGCCGAGCGCGTTCTCGGTGCCGACGCCGTGGCCCTTGACCACCGTCTGGCCGATCAGCACGCGGTCCTTCATCGGGATCTGCTTGAGGCCGAGCAGGTCCGTCCTGGCCGTGTTCACGGCGATTGCGCGGAACAGGTTCGTCTTGTCCTGCTCCATGAACATGTCGACGACCTTCCCCCCGGCCTGGCCGAAACCGATGAAGAAGACCCTCATCCCCTGACTCCCTCCGACGGATCCATGTGACGTACTATGAGCGGCGCACCTTTATGAGGTTTTATTTGCCCTCGCAAACGTTCTTATCCCTTTTGCATTATACCTTTTATCCAGTCATGAAGTGTTGCATCATCGGAGGAGGCCTTACCGGGCTCGTAGCGGCCCTTTCCCTCTCCGTCGAGCACGAGGTCGTGCTGTACGAACGCCGCCCCGTTCTCGGCGGATGCCTCTCCTCGATCGACCGCGGCACCTACACAATCGAGTCCTTCTACCATCACTGCTTCGAGGGCGACCGCCACCTCTTCGCCCTGCTCGACCGGCTCGGTCTCCGGGACGAGCTCGAGTGGCGAACCGGCACGACCGGGTACCACGTGAACGGCCGGTCGTACCCGCTCTCGACGCTTCCCGAGATCGTCGCCTACCCCCACCTCTCCGTGCTCGACAAGGCCCGCCTGGGGTGGTTGATGCTCCGTGCGAACAGGCTCGACCGGACGGCGCTCGACGACGTCACCGCGCAGTCGTTCATCCTCGACAACCTGGGCCGATCGGTCTTCACCTCGTTCTTCGAGCCCCTGCTCAGGTCGAAGTTCGGGCCGATGCAGGACCGGGTCTCGGCCGCGTGGCTCCTCTCGCGGATCGCGATCCGGTCGAACCGCTCGTCCGGAGGCGAGCGGCTCGGGTACCTGCGCCAGGGCTACGCGTCCCTGGTCGAGGGGCTGCGCTCGGCGATCGAGGAGCAGGGCTGCACCGTCGCGACGAACACCCCGGTCGAGTCCATGGAGCGCGACGGGGCGTCGTGGACCGTCCGGGGCGAACGGTTCGACACGGTCGTCTCGACCATCCCACCCCAGCTCCTCGCCGACATGACCGGGCTCCCGCTGGCCCCGATCCCGTACCAGGGGGCGGCCTGCATGACCCTCGCGCTCGACCGCGAGGTCACGAACGGCATCTACTGGCTGAACATGAA